>JADDPH010000108.1 GCA_016781925.1 Sphaerobacteraceae bacterium
AAAGGTAGAGGAGTGTAGAGCCACTGGGATGAGCAGTTTCGCAACGCCGACCGCATGTCCCGCGTCGTGACCTGTCCGAGGAATCTTCGTCGTCTACCGGCGAAGGCCGAGGTGTCCACTAACGCACCGATAAGCCCGTTACCTTCGTGCTGAACCCGCCTCGTCCTCTAGCTCTTGGAGCAGGGCCTCAAGGTCGAGCGGGGCGAGCGTCATGCTGAGTGTGCCATCTGGGTCGCAAGGCCACTCGGCGGGGTCACGGTCGCGGTAGATCTCGAGGCCGTTGCCATCCGGGTCCCGCAGATAGATCGCCTCGCTGACGCCATGGTCGGAGGCGCCGTCGATTGGGACACCATGGTCGAGGAGGCGCTTGAGGGCGCGGGCCAACTCCGTACGATTCGGGTACAGGATGGCGGCGTGGTAGAGGCCAGTGCTCCCGGGTAAAGGCGGTGAACCACCTCTACTTTCCCAGGTATTAAGACCAATATGGTGATGATACCCGCCGGCGGAGAGGAAGGCCGCCTGGCCGCCGTAGTATTGCATCACCTCAAAGCCAAGGGCATCGCGGTAGAAGCGGATGGCTTGCTCCAAATCCGCTACCTTGAGGTGAACGTGTCCGATCCTGGCTTGAGGATGGATCGGAGACTGCGGCTGACCTGACGTCGTTGCCATTGTCGATCCTCTCTCTCCTGTATCCACAGGAGCGGCTGGGCGGAATCAGCCTACCGTAGGAGGTTTGCTCCTGTCGCGGTCTGTCCAGCGCAAGGTCACAGCCCTATTGTGTTCACGTCCACAACCCGAGGTGGTGGTGATAACCGCCGGCGGACAGAAAGGCCGCCGAGGTCCCGATCTGCGTGACCAGGTCGAAGCCCATGAAGTCACGGTAGAACCGGACCGCCCGATCCAGGTCGGCCACCTTCAGGTGAACGTGGCCGATATGGGCGCCGGCGGGGATGGATGCATGGGTCATCGAACAGATCCTCCTTCATGCTCCGATGGGAGCGGTGTCCGGAAAAAAGACCTCCGGAGGGCCACGCCTAACCGAGGGGCGCAGCCAGGCAGCACGCCCCTCCCTCTCTTCGCCGCATAGCTTACTGGTCATTAGTTGACGTGTCAAGTAAATCGAGTTAGAGTAGGAGCATGGAAGAACAACGCATCGTTGACGATGAGCGGATCACGACTTTTGGCCGTCTGGTCGAGGCCCATGCTCGCCTAACGAATGTCCTGGACAACGAGTTGCGGGAGGCTCTCGGCTTGCCGCTGCGCTGGTACGGGTTGCTGCTCCATGTCGGCCGGAGTCCCCACGGGGTGCGGCCAATGAAAGAGTTGATCGAGGCGACCGCCTTCACCAGCGGCGGCGTCACCCGGCTGGTCGACCGGATCGAGCGGGCCGGGCTGGTCCAGCGTCTCCCCTGCCCGACGGACCGCCGAGTCCAGCACGTGGGTCTGACCGATGCGGGCCAAGAGATGCTGCAGCGTGCGACGGCCGTGCATCTGCGGGGTATCCAGGAGCACATGATCGACGCGCTTGACCCCGGCGAGGTGAAGCGGCTCAACGAGATTCTCCCTAAGCTCGTGGCACAGTCAGGCGGGCGCCGGTAGCCTGGCTTCTCTGCGACAGGCGGTCGGCGTCGTGTCTGGATGCGGGGATCAATCCCCGTGCTCACCGCACGAAGCCGGCTCAAACCGCCTGACGATCTCCGCCTTGGTGAAGCAACAGGCTAACCAACGAGGTTGCCTACCGAACCTCGCTACGCGTCAAGGACCACCAAGCATGGCTGTGAGGGGAATCATCCCTGCATGCATCAGCATCCGGCGATCCTGTAGCCACGCATCGGTTACGACAGGCTCTCGATAGCCTCTGCCCGATCCCCATTGGGCGACTGACGCCCTTGCTCTAGGCCTGCCTTCACGATGGTGAATATATTCCGGAGCGGTTCCTCTTCCCTCGGGTCAATCTTGTCCAAAGGGATCCCCACCTCGGTCTTGTCAGGATCTGCGGCTGATTTGAGGGAGGGAACGACGCGGAAGATCGCTTGCCGGAGGGCCTGATTCAGGGAAGGAGCGCGCAGCGCCGCATGGTGCCGGCCCAAACTCACCCAGAGGTAGTCCTGACCCAAGGAAATGGGCGTCCCGGCGACGCCGGGCAGCGTGATCCACACCGAGGCGGCGGCTGGTCTTCGGTGTTCGGTCGTGACAAATCCCACCGCTTCGGCAACCCGAAGGATGGTGACGGCGATTTCGCGCCGATCCGCGGGAACGGCGTCAAGGTACTCTTGACGGGTGATCACCGTGGCCTTGGTGGTGGTGCGCGACCCTGCCTTTGCCACCCTTGCCTGCTCGGTCTGGCCGATCACGCGTGGGACGAGGGTTCGCAGCGGAGGCTCGCCGAGTGAGGCGAATTGCCGGATCTTGACGGCGAGCACCTCGGCCGGAGTCATTTGACGGTTGAGAAACTCTACGATCCGTCGCAGCGGCTCAGGGATGCGATCGGCGACGAACAGGAGCCGGATTCTCCCTTCCCGGAGGTTGGTCTTCGCCAGACTCCAGAAGACCTCTTCGTCTCCCTCGGGGCCGAGCAGATCCTCCAGAAGCGTGGCCGGGTCAAGACTGGCGGATACGGAGCGCCGCGCGAACGCTTCCCGCATCCGATCGACCGGCCAGTTCTCGGTTGCGTTCGCGGCGTAGTCGAGCATCTGGGCCACGACCTCACGCCGGGTGCGTGTGTCAGCGGCGCGCTTGACCTCCACAAATGTGGGCACCGCGTCCTGGTCGAGGAACAGGTGGTCAACGGCCCACCAATCGCCTCCATCCTGTTCCGCGGGCACACCGAGTTCGCGGTCGATCAGCAGCCAGCGGCGCGGGTCCGCAGAGTTGATTTGGTCGCCGCCGAGCAAGTCAGGATGCTCGGCGAGGAGCCGCTGCAACAGCGCTTCGGAATCGTACGGCTGGGCCACCATCCTGATAAGCGTGTTGTCGGCCTGGATCAAGAACCCTCCTGTCTCCATCCTGCCTCCTCGTGGCGTTGATCCTTGAAGCGCCGTTCCAGTTCCGCGTCCTCCCGACGATCGAGTTGACGTCGCTCGATCATGGGCTTCGCGTAGCGCATCCCGGCTATCAGCGTTATGCCGTACCGGACCACTCCGTCTGGCCGGACACCTGGCTGAGATTGAGCGATGACCGACACTACCTGGCTTTCCGTGCGATCACGATATGGGTCTCCATCGGGAAGACCAGTTCGTCGCCTTCCGTATACGCCTGGCGGGGAGCCTCCATCTCGGCGCGGACGGCCTCGGTCAGGGCCTCCCGCTCGGCCTCGCTCATGGACTGGAGTGCCGGCACCGCAGCTGCCGCGCTCGCCAGGGTGAGATCGACAAACATGTCGTTCGACGGGAAACGCACCGTTCGCGTCACGCGCTCGATCTCGACCGCCCGGAATCCGGCATCGACAAACAGCGATCTGAGCGTCTCCTGATCGCCAAGGGAGAACGGCATCTGCAGGGCCGGCATCCCGAGATGCTTCTGGACCAACCCGGAAAGGATCTCAAAGAGGGGATTGTTCGCGACCTCCGTCCAGGTGCTGGTCGCGGCCCGACCGCCCGCTCCCAGGACCCGGGACAGCTCCCTAGTGGCCCCGGCTTTGTCGCGGAAGAACTGCAGCCCTTGTTGGACCACCACCAGGTCAAACGAGGCGTCGGGAAACGGCAGCGACTCCGCGCTCCCTTCGTGCCACGCGATCTCCGCGCCTTCCCGAGCCGCGGCGGAGCGCGCCACCTCCAGCATGGCCGGACTGACATCGAGACCGACCACGCGTGCCTGACCATTCGTCCGCTGCGCCACCATGCGGGCGACAATCCCGGTGCCGCACGCCGCGTCGAGCACCCGTTCCCCGGGTTGTGGCTTGGCCCGATCCAGCAGTTCTTCGGTCCAGGGACGGAACTGATAGGGGACGAAAAAGGCTTCATAGGTCTGGGCTGGATTGGTTCCGGGTCGAGGCTGAGGCTGGTTCACCGAATGCGTCCTTCCTCGTTCGTCGCACGTGTCCCTGGAGCGGTGTCTCAGCCTAGAGGAGAGCATTCCGGCTGGCAAGATGGCGTCATGGGGTGAACGCGTTGTTGAAGCAACGGATCACGGCAGCCAGTCAGGGAGAGAACTGTGGGACACCACGGCGCATTCGATGGCTGATTTGTCCAAGGCCTCGCCTGCCGGCTGTTGAAGCTGCCCGCGGCCAGATGCTGGCCATCATTCGCTGCCCTTCTGGACAACGCCCGATATGATGGGAGGCAGATTCGAGGCACAATGTTGGAGGGGGAAGATGGCAGATTCCGCTCGGGCCCTCGCCCGGCAGGGGCAGAGCGTTGTCCTGGCCCCAGGGGATGGGCGCGTGATCCCGCTCGGTGAGGCGGGAAACGTCACCCTGAAGGCGGTGGGACGCGAGACCGGCGGCACGCTCTCCGTCTACGAGTTTGTCACCCCGCCTGCCACCGCCGGGCCACCGCTCCACCTCCACCGTGGCTGGGACGAGGCGTTCTACGTCCTGGACGGGGAGATGACCTTCCTGATCGACGGGCGCACCAGCACCGCGCCCGCCGGGTCGTTCGTCTTCGTCCCGCGCGGCATCCTCCATACCTTCTGGAACGAGAGCGCGGCGCCCGCTAGGCAGCTGACGATCTTCACCCCGGCGGGTATCGAGGAGTACTTTGAGGAGGTGACGCGGGTGATGGCGGCAGGTGACGGTGACACGCTTGAGGCGGCGATGGCCCTGATGGAGAAGCACGACATGATCGTGCCGCCCAGCAGCAGGCAGGCCTACGGCGCGCTGAAGGACCCCCTCCCACCGACGGAATAATGCCGGACTCTCACCTCGAACCACGGCCCAGGATGGGGTTCGCGTGTTTGTCCCTTGCCGGCGGACCGCCATGACGCAGCCCGCTGGGGAGGCGCGAGTACTGACGAGGCACGGGGAAGCAACGGGCGCCGGGCGAAGCTGAGGTGCCTCTCCCTCGCGAATGGCGCGGATCGCTACGGAACGTGCAGAAGCGGCTCGAGCGTTGCGAGCGAAGCGGTTTCGTCGCTCCTCTCGGCGTGCGAGCCCACCCTCCTTGAATCGGGTCTGCCTCCCTCAGGACCCGGAGGCTGATTCCCCCAGCCGAGGGCGGCGCAGGCGTCCAGCGTCAGGCAACCGCAGCGCAGGCTCTCTTCGAGCACGGCCCGCACCGCCTGAAGCCGGACGATGCGCGCGTCCACCTCGGGGAGCTTGCGCTGGGCAAGCTCGCGCCACCGCTCGGATGCGGGCGTGCCCTCTGGGAAGCCCGACAGGAGCTGGCGCACCTCCTCGATCGTGAATCCCGCCTCCTGTGCCATCCGCACCACCCCGAGCCGAGTCAGGACATCGTTGTCGTAGCGGCGCTGCCCCCCGACTCGCTCCGGACTCGGGAGGACGCCGATCTCCTCGTAGTAGCGGATCGCGGAGGGGCGGATCCCCGCCTGCCGCGCCACCTCGCCGATCGTCAACCGGGCCACGTTTCACCCCCTTGACTTCAAGTGCGCTTGAAGTCGTACCGTGCGGATCGTACCCGATTGGGTCGGGGGCCGCGCGATGGAGCAGCCTCCGGGACCGTTGGCACGAAAGAACACCAATCGTGAGCGCCACCGTTATCGCGACTATCTCCCGCGAGGAACTGAAGGGGAAGTTGGACCGGGGGGAACCGGTCGTCATCGTCGAAGTGTTGCCTGAGCCCTTCTACCGCAAGGCGCACCTGCCGGGAGCCCTCAGCATCCCGCCCGATCGCATCGACGAACTGGCGCCCGTGCTCCTGCCCGACAAGGATGTCGAGATCGTGGTCTACTGCGCCAACCTCCCCTGTCAGAACTCCGAGATCGCGGCCCGGCGGTTGATGGAACTCGGCTACCGGAACGTGCGGGACTACGCTGAGGGTAAGCAGGACTGGATCGCCGCTGGCTTGCCGGTCGAGAAGGGGCGCCATGTGGCCAGGCCCACTGCGCGCGAGGAAGTGCCGGTCGCCTGCGGGCTGGACGACGCCGCGCTCGTGGCCCGCTCCGAGGAGGTACGCCGTGACCTTTTCGCCATCACCGAGGAGACGCGCGAATTGGCCGGCGGCTACGCCTACCGCTTCCCTGCCGAGATCGGGTGGGCGGCCAAGCTGCTCGACTTCGTGGAGGCCGAGCGGCGCTGCTGCTCGTTCTTCCGGTTCGAGCTCGCGTTCGAGCCGAACTTGGGGCCGATCTGGCTCCGCTTGACCGGACCCGAGGGCACCAAGCCGTTCATCCGCCGGACGTTCGGACCAGATCGATCCGCATGACGCTCTGACAAGGACCAGACGCACCCCGTGACGGCATCACCTCCCAGGCCTGTCCAGAACCAGGGCGAAGAGGTGCGGCTCGCCGGTGAGCAGGCGAGTGATGAAGACCGGCGCCCCCAGGAGCTCGTGGTCAAGCCCGGCCTGATCCTCCCGTCGTGCTGCTAGAGGATGCGCCAAAACCCGCTGGGGCGTGTCATCATTCGACCGATGCACACCACAGCCCGAGACTCCCGGCCCAAGGCGAGCGCCCCCCGGAAGATCGTCGTCAAGGGGACGTCCGGTGCCGGCAAATCGACCTTCGCTGCGGAGGTGGCTCGCCGGCTCGCCCTGCCCCACGTCGAGCTCGACGCGCTCCACCACGGCCCGAACTGGAGCGAGCCATCAGTCGATGACTTTCGCGCTCGCGTGCGCGAGGCGATGGCAGCCACGACGGATGGCTGGGTGATTGACGGCAACTACGATTCGAAGCTGGGCGACACGGTCGTCGGTGCGGCTGACGTGATTATCTGGCTCGACCTGCCATTCTGGGTCAAGCTGCGCCGGCTCTGGAATCGGACCTTCCATCGACTCCGCACCGGTGCCGAGCTGTGGAACGGAAACCGGGAGTCGTGGCGCGGCGCCTTCGGCGGCTAGGACTCCCTCTTCGTCTGGATGATTCGCGCCCACCTGCGCCACCGCCGCGAGTGGCCGGCGCGTTTCAAGGAAGACCCGCGCCTCGTCCGGCTGCGCTCCGCTGCCCAAGCCCGTCGCTGGTTGGACGAGCACCCTCAAAGATAACCCTGCCGCCTGCTCACTCGCTTCGCCGGAGGGGTACAATCCCCGGCACGCGTTGCTCTTCCAGGTGGGCAACGCCGTTGCGATGAGGCCCGCAGGCCATCCCGAACCAGGGGTGGTCGCCGGATCCCGGCTGATGGCTTCTACCGACCGCTCCGGCGGTGGTAGAGGCCTTTTTGTTTGCTCCTGGAGGACGGTACAAGGAGAGGCGAGGGGATGGGCCCGTATCTGCTGATTGCCCTGGGTGGCGTCGCCGGGGCCAACGCGCGGTATCTGGTCTCCATCTGGGCCGCGAACCGGGTGGGGACCAGCTTTCCGTACGGGACGCTGCTCATCAACGCCAGCGGCAGCGTGCTGATGGGATTCTTCCTGACCATGGCTGCCGGCGGAGGTGGCCACGATCCCGACGCCAGATTCCTGGTCGCGACCGGGTTCCTGGGCACGTACACCACCTTCTCAACCTTTACCTACGAGACGATCGCCCTGATGCGGCGCGCAGCCATCCGTGCCTCTCTCATCAACGTGATCGGGAGTGCGACCTCCGGCATCGGCGGAGCCGCCGTGGGGATCGCCCTCGCGAACATGTTCGCGAGGGGCTGGTGATGGCGCACGAGGAGCCGGTCTCCGACCACCCCATGCTCGTCAATGGGGTGTCGCCCCTTGGAACCCGGCGCGAGGCGGGTGAGATCGAGCCGGTGGCTGACGCGATCGAGGACTTCGAACTCGCCCATGCGCCGCATGACCAGATGGAGCCGCCTCGGACGGCCTGGCGTGACCACCTCGCGGTGGGGGGTGCCGTGAGTGCCGGCGGCCTGCTCGGCGCCAACGCGCGCTACATCGTCGGAACCTGGGCCACCGATCGCTGGGGGAGCGCCTTCCCCTGGGGCACCCTCCTCGTCAACGTCTCGGGGAGCTTTGTCCTCGGGTTCTATCTGACGCTGGTGACCGAGCGCCTCACCGGCCGGGCCACCGGCCGGCTCTTCGTGGCGACCGGATTTCTCGGCGCCTACACTACCTTTTCGACCTTCAGCTACGAGACCGTCCAGCAGATCCAGCAGGGTGAGATGCTGCGGGCGTCTGCCTACGTCGCGGCGAGTATGGCGGCTGGCCTTCTCGCCGTGGTGATCGGCATCGGGGTGGCGCACGCGTTGATGACGTTCGGCGCCTTCTGGGGGGTGAGGGGGTCAGCGTCGAGGAGCGATTCAGTGACGTGACGCTGCTCCTGCTCGTCGTGGCCCGTGCTGCCGTGGCGGCCGGGCTGGTAGCCTCGCTCAAGCCTACCCACCTGCCACCCCTCGTGGGTCATGCTGGAGGGACGGAGCGATGCACCTGCTGGTTGGCTTCGGTCGCCTTTGGTACGACGTCGTCGCCGGGGGATTCGGCCGCGCTGGGCGTCGGTGAAGGCGTGGTCGCCATGAACGCTCTCCTGGTCTGACTCGGCTCCAGGTCGGCAGCCCAGGTTTTCCTCCCGGTCGTCGTCACTGCCACTCTCGCCGCCGGCGTGCCCTGAACTCGCTGACCCATGGGCAGCGCCGCCGCTGCCAGACTCACGGGATCGACCTCATCCGCCGAGGAGTGCCGCCCGATGCGGTGCTGGATG
The DNA here is from genome assembly GCA_016781925.1 of Sphaerobacteraceae bacterium. Taxonomy (GTDB): domain Bacteria; phylum Chloroflexota; class Chloroflexia; order Thermomicrobiales; family UBA6265; genus LC2-1. Next base: position 8,695 of record JADDPH010000108.1, read on the forward strand.
GTCGTCCAGGAGAGGAATCGGTGTCATGGTCGCTGCCAAGCGCGCCTCTGCCACCCCCACGTCGGTTCACCAGCTCAAGGTGACCCTTCTCGGCATCCGGCCGCCGATCTGGCGGCGGATCCAGGTTCCGAGTGGCGTTACCCTGGCGAAGTTGCACGACATCATCCAGCTTGGGATGGGATGGCACCACAGCCACCTCCACCAGTTCCAGGCCGGTGATACGTTCTACGGAGACCCGACGACGCTCGCGGAGCTTGACGTTCGGAGTGAGCGGAGTGCGAGGTTGAACCAGGTCGCGCCAAGCAAGGGGAGCCGCCTGCGATACGAGTACGATTTCGGCGACAGCTGGGAGCACGAGGTCCTTGTCGAGGCGGTGCTGCCGGCCGGGTCCGGTGTGCGCTATCCGATCTGCCTCACAGGCAGGCGGGCGTGCCCGCCGGAGGATTGCGGCGGGATCTGGGGGTACGACGAGTTGCTCGCGATCCTCCGCGACCCCGCTCACGAGGAGCACGAGAGCATGGTGGAGTGGCTGGGCGAGCCGTTCGATCCGGAAGCCTTCAACCTCGAAGAGGTCAACCGGCGGCTGGCGGCGGTGCGCTAGGATTCGCCCCGGCTCAGCCAAGGGACCGTCCCGCTGTGGTGGATCTCCCAGCCGGTGACCGTGCGCCGGCCCCGCTCCATCTCGCATGGAGGCGTCCAATCGCTCCATCACCTGGAGAGCAACGCTCATGCAGTTCTTCATCCGGCTCGTGATCATCATCGTCGAGGGCTTGGACGCGATGGAGCGCTGCCACTGGACGATCAGCGGCCCGCCCATGGGAGAAAGCCGATGGACCAACGGTATATTGAACACCGTTAGGAAAACCTATTGACAGACGGGAAGAGAGGGGGTAATCTACGAGTGGTCGAAAGACCGAACGGTGTTTAGCGAGCGACTGGGGGACGAGTGGCACAACGCGTGACGGCGGCAGCGGCCCGGCGGGAGCGCGGGCGGCAGGAGATGCGCGCCACGATCCTGGACGCGGCCCGCCGGATCGTGGTTGAAGAGGGCATCGACGCCCTCTCGATGCGCGCCGTCGCCCGCGCCATCGGCTACTCGCCCGCCGCGCTCTACGAGTACTTCCCGGCGAAGGAGGATGTTCTCGCGGCGCTCTACTTCGAAGGGGCGGGGGGGCTCAACGGCCGGATGCGCGACACCATGGCGACCCTTCCGCCGGACGTGTCGACCGCGGCGGCCCTGATGGCGCTCGGGCGCGCCTATCGCGCCTATGCCCACCAGCAGCCGGCGCTCTACCGGCTGGTGCTGGGCGGCGGACACACTGTTCCCCCGGTGGAGTCCGGGTCCGCCGAAGGCAAGCCACCGGAGCAGGGGTTCGAGGTCCTGGTCGAGGTCGCGACCCGCGGGGTCGAGCGGGGAGAACTCTTGCCCCTCCCGCCCCCGGTGATCGCCGTCGCGTGCTGGGCAGCCGTCCATGGCTTCGTCTCGCTCGAGCTGGCCGAACTCCTGACCGGGGGCGACCAGCCCGGGCACCCGCCCCCCTCGGAGGAGGAGGGCCGTGCGCGGCGGGAGGCGATGTTCGATGCCGCCCTCCAAATGTGCCTGTTCGGACTGATGAAGCGGTAGGGATCGCCCCGGCCGCCCCTTGACACCAAACTCCAGATCGTCGCCCGTGACGCGCTGCCGGGAAAGCCCGGCGGCTTGGGAAAGGCTTGTCGCCATGATGGCTCGTTGGGGCCGCGCGATCTACCGCGGCCGGAAGCTCACGCTCGTGCTGGCGCTGCTCGCGCTGGTCGGCTCGATCGCCTCGATGGTCCTGTTCGGGGCCTCCCTCTCCTCCACCGGCTTCGTCGCCGGTGCCTCGGAATCGGCCCGGGTCGAGCGGCAGCTCGCCGCCGAGTTCGGACGCGGCCAGCAGTCGCTGATCTACATCATGGACGCGGACGGCCCGGTGGCCGACCCGGCGGTGCGGGGACGGGTGGAGGCCGCGTTGGCCCCGCTCGCCGCGGACCCACGGGTGGCCCGGGTGCTCACCACCTGGAACACCGGCAACCCGCGCTTCGTCTCCGCCGACGGCACGAGCACCTACGCCGTGGCGCTGCTCAACCTCGACGACGACGAAGCCGGCCAGGCGCTGGAGGGCCTCACGGCGCTCGTGGCGGAACCGGCGGAGGCGGCCGGGCTGACCGTCTCGGTCACCGGCGGCGCCGCCATCGGCGCCGCGATCGCAAGCGAGGTCGAGGAGGGGATCGCCCGGGCCGAGACGGTTTCGATCCCGCTTACGATCCTGATCCAGGTTGTGGTGTTCGGCGGTCTAGTCGCGGCCGGGGTGCCGCTCCTGGTTGGGGCGCTGGCGATCGTCGGCGCGTTCGCGCTCATCTTCGGTCTCTCGCTGGCCGGGTTCCAATCGGTCTTCGCGCCGAACCTCATCATCATGCTGGGCCTGGGCCTGGGCATCGATTACTCGCTCTTCATGGTCGCTCGCTTCCGGGAGGAGATTCAGACCCGCTCGGTGCCGGACGCGATCGCGACCTCGATGGCCACCGTCGGCAAGGCGATCCTCTTCTCCGGCGTGACGGTCATCTTCGGCCTCGCCGCGACCCAGTTCTTTCCGCTCCCCGCGCTGCGTTCGATGGGCCAGGCAGGCATGATCGTGGTCGCCTTGGCGCTGATCTACGGCCTGACCTTCCTGCCGGCGCTCCTGTCGCTGCTCGGCACCCGGGTCAACGCGATCCCGGTCGGCATGCCTTCCCGCCTATGGCGGCGCGGCGAGCGACGGACCGCCGGCCTTTCCGGCGGTGAGGGTGGCTTCTGGCACACCGTGGCGCAAGCGGTGATGCGCCGTCCAATCACGGTCCTGGCCCCGATCCTGGCGCTCCTGCTGATCGCGGGGATTCCCTTCCTCCGCCTGAACCTCACGGCGGGTGGCCCCGAGGTGCTGTCGGCCGAGAGCGCGGCGCGGATCGCCAACGAGCGCCTGAGGACGGACTTTGCGAGCGGCGAAGCGGATCCCATCCCCGTGATCCTGACCGCCGAGGACGGCAACCCTCTGTCCGCGGCCAGTGTCGCGGCGCTCCGCGCGTTCGCGCGGCAGGCGACGGCCATTCCAGATGTCGTCCGCGTCGAGAGCCTGGTCACCGACAACGCGGCCCAGGGCGTCGACTGGGACGCCTACACGGGCGACCCGGCCGCGCTGCCCCCGGCGCTCCAGGCCTTGGCCGGTGAACGGGTGCGGGGCGATGCCCAGTTCGTCGAGGTGATGACGAGCGCGGAGGGGGAGGAGGCCGAGCGGGTGGTGCGCGACCTGCGCGAGATCGCGCCGGCTGGGCAAGGGGTCGCAGTCGGCGGGGTCGCCGCGGCGGGCGTCGATACGGTCGACGGCATCCGGGCAGGAGCGCTGCCGGCGGTGCTCTTCGTGATCATCGGATCCTACCTGATCCTGCTGTTGACCTTCGGCTCAGTGTTCCTGCCGCTGAAGGCGATCCTCATGACCCTGCTCTCGATCAGCGCCTCGCTTGGCGCGCTCGTCCTGGTCTTCCAGGACGGGTACCTGTCGGGCCTCCTGGGATTCGAAGCGGGGGAAATCATCTCCACGACGCCGATCCTGATGTTCTGCATCCTGTTCGGCCTCAGCATGGACTACGAGGTCCTGATGCTGGCCCGTATTCAGGAAGAGTACCTGCGCACCGGCGACAACATCGGTTCGGTCGCCTTCGGACTGGAGCGGACGGCGAAGACCATCACCGGGGCGGCGGCGATTATGATCGTGGTCTTCGGCGGCTTCATGCTGGCGGACATCGTGATCATCAAGAGCATGGGCTTTGGCCTGGCGCTGGCGGTCCTGATCGACGCCACGATCGTGCGCGGCCTGCTAGTTCCGGCGACGATGCGCTTGATGGGCCGCTGGAACTGGTGGGCGCCGGCCCGGGTTCGATCGCTGGTCGATCGCCTCGGCCTCGGCCACGCCGAGGCGCCGGTGCTCCCGATCGTGGCCCAAGGGCTTGGGGATTAGCGCCCGGGACGGAAGCACGGCAGAACGGAGAGGGCCGCCGGTAGTCGCCGGCAGCCCTCCCCGTCGGCGCGTGAGATGGGACGGGAGCAGGAGGGGCGGGGTGATGCCGGGGCCAGCCAGCCCCCTCGCTGCACAGGGGCGGTAGGTTGCTCCCCCATGCCAATGCCGGATGATCCATTGGTCTCAGTCCCGACCCCTCGAATCGCCATCCCCCTCGGCCGCGCACTGCCCTCCCGATCCTCCCCGACGGATGCTTGCACGTCTGAACCGGAACAAAGCGCCACCCGGTGAATCAGACCGCGGGCAGCATGATGGGTGCCGTGTCGAGGCGGTCCGGGCGGCCGGCGTGCAGCGCCGGCTACCCCCAGCTGGACAACCGGCGTGCGACGCCGACCATCTGCAGGCTAGACGGCGAAGCTGAGAACACGCTGGGGATCGCCTGAGAAACCTGCGAGGTCCTTGCGCCGTGTTTCCTTGCCTGGTGTGTGCGCCGAGGCGGGATGGGTCACCGTGAGGCGGCGCGAGATTCCCAGCGAGTTCCCAGCCACCTCGTCGGAATCGTTGAGCCTCGCCTCCTATCGTGGAGATCTTCCGCCACCGGTTGGTGGCACATGGAGGACGTCG
>JADDPH010000021.1 GCA_016781925.1 Sphaerobacteraceae bacterium
TCATTGTGCTCAAGCGGAGCATGAAGTCCGGCTTCGCCGGTATCGAGAATGAGCTCTTCCACCACCCGAAGACGACGATGCTGTTCGGCGATGCGAAGGACTCGCTCGGCAAGCTGATCGGCGCCGTCAAAGCCGCCTAACCCCATCTAACGTTCCGACCGCGGCCCCCGTCGCAACGACCGGAGCCGCGTCATATCCAGCCTATCGCTTGAGGCATCTCACACCCGCGCTTCGAACGCGTCGTACCTCGGGCGGATTCTGGACGGGTAGGCATCACCCAGGTCTGCCCTTGGTGCGCATCGTCTCATGGTGGAAGGAGAGCGGCATGGTCCGGGAAGGGACGTTGGACGTTGAGCCGATGGACGAGGAGATGCGGCACGCCGTAGAGGAGAGCCTCGCCAACATCGACCGGAGTTGGACTGGGCTCATGGACGTCATCGACGGCATCCCGGCCAACCGGATGGACGAATCCGGAGTCTCCGGAGAGTGGTCGGTGAAGGACCTGATCGGGCACATCGCCTTCTGGGACGCCCAAGCCATGGAGCGCGTTCACCGTCGCGCCGCTGGGGAGTCAGTCGGTGAGGTAGATTGGCAAGCGATGAACGACCGCGAGGCGGAAGCGATCCGGACCCGGTCACTCGACGCCGTCAAGGCTGACCTCCTCCAGACCCACCAGCAACTCCTTACCCTGCTTCGCACCCTGCCCCCGACCGACCCCATGACCGCGGATGTCTGCGCCTTCGTCGCCGGCGATACCTACGAGCACTATGACGAACACGCCGCCGAGATTCGCGCCTGGCGGGAGCGCGCGGGCCTGTAGCGTGCACCAAACCCGATGTCCGGCCGCGCCCTCCGCCATGCCCCGGAGGGTTAGGCGTATCATCAAGCTGACGCGTGTCGGAACGTTGGGAAGGGCGCGGTTACGGGCACTCGGGCACAACGGATCGCGATTGCGGCGATCCTCTTGGTTGGCATCCTCGTCGCGCTCTGGTCCGTTGGCCAGGGGAGCCGCGACACCGGCATCGAGCGCCCGGGTCCCCTCACCGCGCTCACCGTTACCCCCGGTCCTCTCCCGACGCCAACCCCACGGCTGGCCCGGGCGACCGAGCCGGCTGCGCCTCAATCAGGCGTCGTGGGGCTCTTCATCGAACCGGATGACGGCCGGGCCCCAATCCTCGACGAGTTGAACGCCGCGCGGCGCTCGATCGACCTGGAAATCTATCTCCTCAGCGATGAAGAAATCCTGCAAGCTCTTGAGCGCGCTCAGGCACGTGGTGTCAGGGTGCGAGTGATCTTGGAGGAGCACCCCTTCGGCGGCGCTGGCGGCGAGGAGCGGGTGTTCGCTCGCCTGGAACAGGCCGGCATTGCCGTGCGCTGGAGTAACCCGGCCTTCCGCCTCTCCCACATCAAGACCTTCGTCATCGACGCGGAGGTCGCCATCATCATGAACCTGAACCTGACCAAGACCTCCTTCACCGGCAACCGCGAGTTCGGGGCAATCACGACCCGGCCGGCGGAGGTCGCGCAGGCAGACGCCATCTTCGAGGCGGACTGGCAGCGCTCGGCGGAGCCACCGGATGGGCCACTCGTCGTCAGCCCCACCACCAGCCGCCGGACCCTCCTGGGCCTCATTGAGAGCGCGACGACCTCCCTCGACATCTACGCCGAGGTGGTGCGAGACGAGGAGATTGTCGCTGCCCTGGAGCAGGCGGCCTCTCGCGATGTCGTGGTTCGGTTGATCGTCTCCAACGACTCGGAGGAGAACGACCGCGGGCGCGAAGAGCGTGCTCGACTGGCTGACCAAGGGGTTCAGGTGCGACTTGCTCGCGGCCTCTACATCCATGCCAAGATGGTGCTCGTCGACGGAAACCGGGCCTACGTGGGCTCCCAGAATTTCACCACGGCCTCGCTGGATCTCAATCGGGAACTCGGAATCCTCCTCGACGACCGGATCACCATCGCCCGCCTCGCCCGCACCTTCGAGGCGGACTTCAATGAAGGGAGGGAGGAATGAGAGCATGCCCTGGGTCTATCAGCCTCAACAACTCCGCGATACCCTGGAGGCCGCCGGATTCGATGTCGACACCTCGGCCGCCGCTCTTGAGGGGGGGGGAAGCCTGTCGGCTCGCCAGCAGCGCGGGGAGCGGGCCACCGTGGTCTCGTTGGACGCGGGTGGTCGCTTCCTCGCCACACTTACAGCGGTGGTCGATACGTCTCCCCCCGAGACCGTCGACATCGAGCGCGTCCAGCTCCGCATCGTTCCGGAGCTGACGCGGACGACCACCGTCTCCGGACAACTCGCGGTTCCCGACCAACTGAAGCCGCTCCTCGATGCGCTCCCCTCGCTCGCTGACAGCCACACTGGGAGGACGAAATCGGATAAGACGCCGTCGGCGCCAACTACCCCGGATGGATTGGCCTCGTCGCCCATTGCACCCGTCCATGCCCCTCGGACTCGCACAGGCCGACCATGGTGGCGGTCATGGAGGTAGCCGACAGGAGGCCTACCGGTCCCGGGGCTGCGGCGGATGCGGCCGGCTCTCTGAACCGACGACGGCTGACTCCTGTTCGTGGGGAGCGTGCGACGGGTCGGAAAGAGATGCCACCGCCCTCTTGACAACACCCCGGTGTACGTTTATAGTGTCCGTACAGTCCCGAGGAGCCGAGGGCTCCGGACCGAGATCCACCGGGACCGACAACGGCGGGCGATGCTGCGGGGCGTCGTCCGAGAACCGGGTCGGAAACCAGGGCCAGTCGGGCGAGACGCACGCGTTGCGGGGCGACGTGCGTGGAGCCTGAACGGCGCGGATCGAGGAACGGCAGTGCGGTTCGTCGGGACTGTCCTTTGTCCTTCCCGGGGCTGACCGAGAAGCCCTGCCACGCTGTCCGTCCCCCTGTGTCCTCCCCCACTCCTGCACGGTGGGTCGCTGCGCCGAGCGCCCCCACGGCCTTGAATGCCCAGACCCTTCCCCTTGTTCGACGACGCAAGCTCCTGACGCGTCTGCCGGTCGAGTCTGGTTCCCAATTTCCCCAGGGGTCAACCGCTCCGCGTTCGACGCTGCCTGATGCTCCATCGCATCGCAGCTATGCCGTCGCCGCCTCCAACACGCCCCGAGCCGCGAGCCGCTCCATCTCCGTGACGACCCGGTCGAACTCCGCCAGGGCTGCCCGCACCGGCTCCGGGGAGGTCAGATCCACACCGGCCCGCTGCAGCAGCGGTAGCGGGTAGTCGGACCCACCCGCCGACAGCAGATCGAGGTAGCGCTCTTGAGCCGGCGCTCCCTCGTCACGTAGCCGCTGGGCGAGGGCGATCGCCGCCGAGAGGCCGGTCGCGTACTGGAACACGTAGAAGGCGCGGTAGAAGTGGGGCACGCGCGCCCAGCGCATCCTGATCCTGTCGTCGATCTCGAGCCCAGGCGTGTAGGCGGCCTGCAGATCCCCGAAAAGGTCGTTGAGCACCTCCAGAGTGAGTGGCTGCCCGCCCTCCACGCGCGCATGGGTCAGATGCTCAAACTCGGCAAACTGGGCCTGCACCACCAGAGTTCCATAGACACCGTCAGCAAACCGATTGAGGAGCGAGAACCGGCCGAGGTCGTCCTCCTCCGCTGTCTCTCCGAGCAGGTGCCAGGTGAGCAAGACCTCGTTCACGGTGGACGCGATTTCGGCCAGGAAGATCGGGTAGCCGGCGTCATGGTAGGGCTGAGCCGCGTCCGCATAGAAACTGTGCATCGCGTGGCCCGCCTCGTGGGCGAGGGTGAAGACGTCGTTGAGGGTGCCGTTCCAGTTCATCAGGATGACCGGCGGCGCCCCGTATGCGCCCCAGGAGTAGGCCCCGGAGCGCTTGCCTTTCGTCTCGTGCACATCGACCCAGCGCGTGTCGAACCCGGTGGCGAGGTCCTCGACGTACCGATCCCCGAGCATTCTTAGGCCGTCCAGGACAATCTCGACGGCCTCGCGGTAGTCGTACCGGCGCAGCGGGAGCGGGGCGAGGGGCACGCGCAGGTCATAGATGGCGAGTCGATCCAGGCCCAGAGCACGGCGTCGCAACTCCATGAACCTTTCCATGGTCGGCGCCGCTTCCCGCACGGCCTGAATCAAGCTGTCATACACCGTCTCCGGAATGTTATGGTCGGAGAGTGCCGCCTCGCGAGCGGAGCCGTAGCGGCGCACCTTCGCGTAGTAGACATCCTTGCGGACTGACGCCCCGTGGAGCGCGGCGAGTGTATGGCGATGGGCAACGTACGCGCCGGTGAGGGCCTCGTGCGCCTCCCGCCGCACGTCACGATTGCGGCTCTCCATCAGCAACCCATGGCGCCCCTTGGTTAGGGTTACCTCCCGGCCTGTCTCATCCTTCACCGTCCCGAAGTTGAGGTCGGCATTGTCCAGAGCGCCAAAGGCGTCGCTCGCCGCACGGGCCACGTCCGCGCCCTGGGCCAGCAACTCCTCAATCTCGGCCGACCGGACGTGGGGCCGCCGACGCTGGAGGTCGTGCAGCAGATGGCGATAGCGCCGCAGAATGGGATCGGCGGCAAAGGCCGCGAGCCGCTCTTCCGGCAGCGCGAGGAGATCGGGCTCCACGAAGGCCAGCGCCTCACCCGCCTCAATCGCCAGGGCCGTCGCCCGCTCGTATCGGGCTAAGGCGGTGTCATCGGTCGTATCCTCGTCACGCCGCAGGGACGCGTAGACGCGAAGCCGCTCCAAGGTGAGACGGACCGTCATCACGTCGTCAAGCGCGACAGCGAGCGCCATCGGCGAGGCGTCCAGCATCCCCCGGTGAGAGACTGCCGTCTGGAGTTGGTGGGCGAGGAGTGCGGCATCGGACTCCCAGGCCGCGTCGTCCTCGTAGATTTTGGAGAGGTCCCATGTGTCCTCGACCGCGATCTGGTCGCGGGTGAGAACTTCAGCCTGGGCTACCACCTGTCGAGACTCCTTCTCCCTGACGGGCATACACCATGAGGAACAATCGGTGCCGGGTTCGTCTCCACCCGCCCCATCAGAGAAGCGACCGGCGCGGCACGCGCTTTGCTTCAATGACGGGAAGGTACCACGGCTCGCTGGGTCGGGGCGCAGGACACGGCGGTGCGTCCAGAGATCGTGTGTTCCGACCCGCCCCTATGCCTGGTCAAACGCTTCTGCTCAGCCGGCCGTCATACAACAACTGCTAGAATGCCTACTTTCATCAGACCGACGCGTTGCTTCGCTTCAGCACCGAGACTGAGGGAAATCTCCCATGAGCGAACAGGTCTATCGCGTCCCCGATGTAAGCTGCGATCACTGTGTGCGTGCCATCACCGAGGAGTTGACCAAGCGGTCTGGCGTCACGGAGGTTGACGTGAACCTAGAGAGCAAGTTCGTCACCGTCCGCCATGATGACTCGGTCTCTGATGAGCAGATCCGGGAGGGAATAGCCGAAGCCGGGTATGACATCGCGGCCTGACGAAACTGCCCGAAGCGTCCCCTCCCCCTGACCCGCCATTCCTCGGTTCTGCGAGCAGCGTTGCCCATCGAGGAGAAACGAGCGTCCATCGGCCGGACACGAGCGACGAGCGGCGCCAGGCCGTTCGTTCAGCGGTAGTGGGCTACCTGAGTCCGGCGGCGGTCAGACCCTTGCGAGGAGCGTGGCAGGCGGAGCAGCCAATGGCGAAGGTTGGGGAGCGGGAACGAATGGGGACGGACGCCGGAGATGAGCGACTGACCTGCCAGGACTGCCAGGCGTTCTTTACGTTCAGCGTCAACGAGCAGGCGTTCTATCGGGAACGGGGCTTTCGGCCACCAGTCCGGTGCGCAGATTGCCGCGCCCAGCGACGAGCGGAACGCAACGCCGACGTGATCGCCGACTACGGTGCTCGCGGCGCCGTCGTGCCTGAGCGCGTTCACGGCACGTATGGCGGCGCCGAGACAGGCGGGTTCGCGCGGGGTTTCGGACCGAGCCCGGCCGGTGGCCCCCGCCAACTCTTCCCCGCGGTCTGTGATGCCTGTGGCACAGAGACGACGGTCCCGTTCGTCCCCCGTGGGGACCGCCCTGTCTACTGCCGGGAATGCTTCAATCAGCGTCGCGGCCGATGAACCACGGAGCACAGGACAAACGTCCAGGGATCCTGCACGCGGGCCTAGCCGTGAGCCAGCACGTCGTTGGCTCGACTGGAGGGGCGTCCGCCGAGGGTGATCGACGTGTCCCTTGAGGCGCTTCCCGGTCGTCTCAGCCCCTGGGCTCGCCTGCGTGAAGCGGGTGACGGGTACCGCGGATTACTCGGCCAGCGCGACCCTGCGCTGCTCCTCGCCGGCGGTGCGATTTCGGTCATCGGCGACTGGCTCAACACGGTAGCCCTGGTCGAACTATCGTATCGCCTCGGCGAGGGGTCCTTCGGCGTCGGGGGGCTGCTGGCCATGCGGATGCTGCCCCCGTTGCTGTTTCAAGGGGCAGCCGGCGCTCTTGTGGATCGACTGCCTGGGCGCCGCCTGCTCGTCGGGACCCAACTCCTCATGGCGGTGATCGCCGGCTCCTTCGCCCTCCTCGCCGCGGTCCCCCAATTGTGGCTCCTCTACGCGCTGGTCTTCACTCTGGAGACGACGCAAACCGTCGCGCGTCCAGCGACGATGGTCCGGTTCATGGAGGTGGTCCAGCCGGAGCAACGTGGGGCCGCGAACGCGCTCTACGGGATGACGTCCACGACGGCCCAATTCGGCGGGGCGTCTGTTGGAGCACTCCTGTTTGCGCTCATAGGGGCGACGCCCCTCTTCCTCCTCAACAGCGTGACATTCCTGGTCGTCGCGTTGGCGGTCTCCCGCACGAGTCCAGGACAAACGCGACGGATCACGGATCTGACCAGCGCCAGCAGTGCGGCCCTGGATGGCGTCGTCGACATCGATGGTTCGACCAAGGGCCCGAATCGTGCCGGCTACCGACGCCTCCTGCGCCGGATGGACGTGGTCGGGTATGCCGGGGTGACGATCACGATCTCAATCCTCATCCAGAGCGTGATCGCGCTCTTTCCGGTCCGCTCGCGTGACCTCGGACTTGGCGAAGGCGGTGCCGGGATCTGCTTCGCCGTGGTGGCGATAGGCTTTCTCCTCGGCAATGCGGTGGCTGGGAGTGGGACGTACGGCGGTCGCACCACGTTGTACCTCGTGGCTGCAGCGGAGGCAGCCGGCGCGGCTGGGATCGCGATGTTTGGCGCGATCGACCGGCTCATCCCGGCCCTGGCCGGGCTCCTCGCCGCGGGAGTCCTCGCGGAACTTGCCGAGGTTCCTGCCCTAACCTACTTCCAGAACCAACTACCGGATGGCACGTATGGGCGGTTCTACTCGGTGGTCCTTACAGCCTCGGCGGCGGGCGGGTTAACGGGAGCACTGCTCGGCCCTCTCCTGGAGCGGGCGGTGGGACCCAGCTTGGCACTCGCACTACTCGCCGGTCTCGTCGGCATTGTCGCCGCTGCGTTCGCCCTTTCCATACTCCACGAGCCTCCTCACGATGCGGCGCCACACCCTACCCCCGAACCGACCGGGGAGACTGTCTGACAAGGCCTCCCCCGACGAGACGGCATTGGCACGGCCCTGCGCATGCTGAAGGGCGAGCCAAGGTGGCCCGCCCTTCGCATCGGATCTTGGAGCACCCCTCCGGGGGTCTTTAGGCCTCGAACTCTGCCTCGTGCTCGCGCTCAGCGATCGTCAGGGCCTCGTCGGCGATCGCCACCATGCGGTCAATCTCGTCGCGGGTCACGACCAGCGGCGGCGCGAAGTGCATCACCTCCCAAGTTCGGGTGATGAAGCCCCGCTCCATGAGCAGCGCCTCGACCCGCTTCGCGAAGATGGAGTCTTTGCCCCACTTAGTCTTGTTCGTCTTGCTCCGCACCAACTCGATGGCGCACAGCAGGCCGACGCCCCGCACGTCTCCAACCGAGGGATGGCTGCGCAACTCCTCTAAGCGGGCCTTGAGGTACTCACCCTTCTCGGCGCTCTGTCGAACGAGGTTCTCGTCGGCGAAAATCTGGAGATTGCGCTGCGCCGCGGCAGCTGCAACTGGGTGGCCACCAAAGGTGAGCAGGTGGCCCATGGCGACCATGCCCTGCTGCTTGAAGCTGTCGAAGACTGAGTCGCGCACGATCGCGGCGGCAATCGGGGCGTACCCTGAGGAGAGCCCCTTGGCGATGGTCATGATGTCCGGAACGATGCCGAAATGCTCCGTTGCAAACATCTTGCCGGTCCGCCCGAAGCCGTTGATGACCTCGTCGCAGATCAGCAGGACGCCGTGCCGATCGCAGATCTCGCGCAGCATCCGCCAGTACGTCGGCGAGGGGACGTGGACCCCGGCGGCGGAGGAGACAGGCTCCCCAATCACGCAGGCGACCGTTTCCGGCCCCTGGTTTTCGATCTCCTGCTCGACGTAGCGGGCGGCCATGATGTCGGCCTGCTCCCCCTCAACACCAAAATCCGAGCGGTACCGATTCGGGTGGGGGACATGGGAGACGCCATACATGAACGGGCCGAAGTAGGTCTCGTTGCGGGAGGCGGTCAAGCTCATCGCGCCCATCGTCATGCCGTGATAGGAGCCGCGCCGGGCGATGACCTTGTAGCGCCGGGGAAAGCCGCGCATCGCCTGAACCTGCTTGGCGATCTTGACCGCGGTCTCCACCGCCTCGGAGCCGCCGGAGCAGAAAAAGACCCGGTTGAGATCCCCAGGAGTCAACTCGGCCAGGGTGTGTGCGAGGCGGGCGGCCGGCGGAGTGGTAAAGGAACTCGCGGAGGCATAGGCAAGCTTGCCTGCTTGCTCGGCCATGACTTCAGCGATCTCGCGCCGTCCGTGCCCGGCATTCACCACCCAGAGCCCGGCGATGCCATCGAGATACTCCCGGCCCCGGGTGTCCCAGAGGGTGCTTCCCTCACCTCGCTCGAAGACATGCAGGCCGTCGTTCTCCGCGAGTTCGTGCCACGGCTGCATGTGGATCCAGACGTGATCAAGCGCCTCCTGCTCGATCTCCGTCGGACTCATGGCATCCACCAGCCCGACACCCGCCTGGCCGTCTCCGCTCAGGACCTCTCGCACCATTCCGTGACCTCCTCGCATGGTTGACATTAGCCCTTGAGCTCGGGCCACGGGGGCAACCAGACCTTCAGGGCGCCCTGCCCAGGCCATCCGATGCTGCCACTGGTTTCGCGGCGGGGAGTATAGCAAAGCCGGCCCACCGACCTGATCGTAGACCGAGCGCACGAGGATGTCGGACTACAGTGAGAACGTGGGACCGACGAGCACACGAGCGTCAGCCGCGAGCAGAGAGGATCCATTTCTGGGAGCAGGCCGACCCGCCCGGTCCAGGCAGTTAACGCGCGGCATCCCCCTCGCTGCTCGCCTCGCTCGCGTGAGGCATTGGGATCCGAGACCGGTTGATGAACTCCAAGATCTCTTGACGGTCGAAACGATAGATGCCCCGCTGGCCGTACTGAAAACCGCCGAACTTCCCTTGGCGAGCCCAGTTGATGACGGTGGCGCGGTTCACGCCCAGCAGGTCGGCCGCCTCCTTGGCCGACAGGTAGCGCCCGCGGTCACCCGACGAGTCGCCGACGATCTCGTCCTTGGTTCCCGCTCCCATGGATCTCCTCCACATACACTGGCAGGCTAACCCCATGTCGCATCATGCCAGTGGCATGTCGGTGCTCCGTTGGCATTTGAGTGGATCGGAGACCGCTGTCCTAAATCGTTCCCACCGCCTTGTCGGATCTTCCGAGCCTGTCCCGTATCACCTCCGTGCATGCCAAGACGAGGGGAACAACCGGCGCCGATCCATCGACAACGAGATCGCCAACGCAAATCCGCTGCCACTTGCAAAGACTGCCAGCCGTGGAGGAAGTCCGCTTAGCCGCGCCCGCTCCCATCCCTGAATCGGAGGCACTCCCCGCTTCGGGCGCCCGCATCGGCGGCAAGTGATGAGCCACGTCTCAGCATGCTGCGGCGGCCGATTTTCAGGGCTGATGGGATAGCGGTCTCTCCCTAGCCTTCGGCATCCCGGGCCGCCTCCTCAGGTCCCTGGCGCTCCTGTCCAGAGGCTCCCCGTCTCCCTGGTTGCCGCGGACCACGCACGCCTTAATCTGAAGGTCTGCCTGTGTCAACCGGGTCCGCGGGATCGGTTACCTGATCTCCGAGATCCATTCGCCGCACGTACCGTCCCGCCCGGTTTCCGCGCTGCCAAAGCCACTCCAGGATCGCCAGGACCGCAAACTGGGGCAGCACGGCCTGGCGTCGCCATCGCCACGGTTGCCGGAGGAGTCGATACAGCCACTCAAGTCCGAGACGCTGCAAGAGTTCTGGTGCCCGGGGCACGCGGCCAGCCAGAAAGTCCATCGCTCCCCCCACCCCAACGGCCACACGAACGCCGGCCAACGCCAGCGCGGCTCGGTTACGATCGATCCAAAGCACCTGACCGGCCGCCCCGTAGGCCACGAGCAGGGACCGCGCACCTGATTTCGTGATCCGTCTCAGCGCCTCGGCGTCGTCCTGGGGTCGGGGGGTTCCCCCGGCCCACGTGCCGGCCACCACGGCCCCCGGGAAGCGACTTTGGAGCGTCACGGCCGCCGCCTCCGCTACGCCCTCGCCCCCACCGAGGAGAAAGAGTGGCGAGCCAGCACAGCTCTCCGCAGCCAACCATTCCGCCACCGTAACGCCCGTCACCCGGGCGGGAAAGCAGCTCCAGAGTCCGACCCCATGTAGGCGCGCGGCCACAGCCACCCCGATCCCATCAGCGGTCACCACGTCCGCGCGGGCGAGCGCGGCAGCGAAGTGCGGATCGCGGCGCGCGGCTATCACATACTCCGGGTTGAGCGTTGCCACATGCCGGCAGCATCCGTCCCACGGATCGCCCAAGGCTATGCGCAGCCGCGCATGGGCATCTCGCTCGTCCAGCATGTCCACCCGGGCGCCGAGCACGGTGACCCGGGCGGTTTCGGGCGTACCAGTGCTCTGGAGGACGGATGACGGCGGGAGCGGGTCCATTGGACTCCGCTCGCTAACTGAAGCCACCTCCGCCGCCGCCGGAAGATCCGCCGGATCTGCCCCCGCCGCCGAAGCCACCGCCACCGCCGCCCCAGCCGCCACCGCGCCCGCCTCCGGAGAAACCGCCGAAGACCTCGGCCGCCGTGCCGAGCATGTCAAAGAAGTTGTCGCTGGAACTCTGGAGGGATCGCCCAGCCCGATCGCTACTCCCCTGAAGGTCCGGGAAATTGAAGCCGCCGCCATCCCCAGCGTCGATACCACCCCCTTGACCGCCGCCGCCGAAGCTACCAAAGCCCCCCCCGCCGGGGATGATCACGGTACCGCCACCATAACCGCCGTACCCACGACCGTAGCGACGGCGCCCAGGATAGGGATCCAGGTCAAAAATCTCGCCCCCCAAAGGGCCACCGAAGCCCCCACCAAACCAGGCCGGCGTGGGGGCCTGCACGGTCGCGAACTTCTCCACCCACGATCGTTCCAGGCCGAACGCCACGGCATAGGGCAGGTACTTGTCGAAGATCTCGGGCGCGCCGTCAATTCGCTCGTACTTTTCGATGTCGTCCAGGTACTTGCGGAACGCCCGCCACTTGGCCGCTGCCTCTGATCCCGCCGGTGTCTTGCGTGGCATCGCCCCGCTCAAGCGCCGCAGGATCAGCGCGAGAACCACGAGCACGGCGGCCGGAAACAGAATCCAGGGCGCGAGATTCCCCATAGCCGCGATCCCGAAACACCCGCCCAGGACGGCCAGCACCAGCGCAATGGTGCCGACGCGCGCCCACCTGCTACGCGTCTCCTCAGGCGACCCGGAAAAGTAGCCGTGACGCACCAACTCCGCGTAGAGATCGGCCTTCATCTGCGGCTTGGCCGACTCGAACCGGGGTTTGACCTCGCTCAGTTTGGCCGTCTCCCCCTCCGTCAGCTCATTGCCGAAGAGCGAGCGAAGCAGGTCCGCCTCGAACGGCCTCACCTCAGGGTTACCCTTGACCAGCGTGAGGAGAAAATCGCGGCCACTGCCGAAGCCAAGGAACCCAGCGGCCGATGTCTCCTCCATCCTGACGATCCCACGATGGCTCAGGTCAACCAGGGTCGCCACGACGTCCTGCTCGTCCGCGGTCTCGTCCAGAAGGGTGCCGGCGGCCCCGGGGGCGAGATCGTCCGGCGGCTCTGGGAGGAAGTCGGCCACCAGACCAGCGTGAGGATCGCGTCCGCGCGCGTACCACAAGCCATAAGCCCCCATCCCGCCACCCACGGCAAGGAGGAGCCCAATGCCGATAAAGATGACGTTCAAAACGGCGCTGCGTCCCTCGACCTCCTCTGCCTTGCGTCGTTGGGCGTCGTCGGTCGTTTGCCAAGAGGGAGGCGCCACGTTGAGCATGGCCGGGAACTGGAGCCGGGGCTCGAACGAGTCCCCGGCGGTGAGGTTCCGCTCCTCGGGGAACGTGAAGATCCGGCCATCCGTCTGCACCTCGTCCGGTTCACCATCCTGGTTCCGGTCTGCCAGCGTTTGAGCCGGGTCCACCGCGCGGGGAAGGATGAATCTCACCGTCGAGGCTCGGACCGGCGCGACCTCGGTTATCTCCTCCGGCACCGCGTTCCACCAGATCTGCTGGTTTGGCTCCGTCGGTGGTTCGGGATTGAGGTAGGAGCGGAGCGCGCCGAACACGTCGTACTCGACGACGAAGGTGCGCTCGCGGTTGGATGTCGAAGTGAACCCCCACTGAACCTTGACCAGGGTGGTCGTGACAGAGGCGGCGTAGGTACCGGGCTCTCGGTTGAACGCTCCCGGCAACACCCGAGCATAGGGAACCAGCCCGTCGTCGGTCTCCTCAGAGACCCGGACGTTGCGGATGTCGTCGATGTTCCGCAGTGCAATGTCCCGAAAGCCATTGGTGAACGGACCGCCTTGGAAGTCGATGGTCTGACGCTCGGTGACGCGGTAGGAGCCGTCTTGACGCAGCTCCAGGTCCACATCGAACCGCGCCCACTCGATCGCCTTGCTCACCTGAGCATCCACTTGGTGCGGCACGGTGGCTGGTAACACCAGCCCGAGGAAAAGGACGAGCAGGATAGTAGGCACCACCCGACCCCGCCCAAGACGGACAAGCCGCGGCAACCAACGAGACACGTGCATGAACCTCTGACCCCTCGGTCGTGTTCGACGATTCAACGGGCGATCAGCTGATCTCTCAACGCAACATCCATTCTCCCACGTCGCGGGCGCACGAGACGTGCGCAGATCTC
>JADDPH010000098.1 GCA_016781925.1 Sphaerobacteraceae bacterium
ATTCCCTTTGCAGACGAGAGACGCGCGGGTCGGGGCGCTGGGTTCTGGCACGCCCAGGCACTAGCGGAGCTCGGGTTCGTCGTCGTGATGATCGACGGATTGGGCATGCCAGGTCGCTCTAAGGCGTACCACGACGTGACGTATCGCAACCTTGGGGATGGGGGGATCGAGGACCACGTCGTCGCGTTGCAGCAACTCGCCGATCGCTACCCGTATCTTGACCTTAGCCGGGTGGGCATCTTCGGCCACTCCGCCGGCGGCTACGCCTCGGCGCACGCCATCCTCGCCTTCCCCGACTTCTACAAGGTCTGCGTCTCCTCGGCGGGCAACCACGACCACCGGCTCGACAAGGCCGGCTGGGTTGAGCGGTACATGGGGCTGCCCGTCGAGGATCACTACCGTGAGCAGGCAAACCAATCCGTGGCCGCCCGGCTCAAGGGAAAGCTCTTGCTCATGCACGGTGAGATGGACGAGAACGTCCACCCTGCGTCGACCTTGGTGTTGGTCGACGCGTTGATCAAGGAGAACAAGGACTTTGATCTGCTGATATTCCCGAATCGTCCGCACCGTCTCGCCAACGACCCGTATTTCGTCCGCCGGCGTTGGGATTACTTCGTGCGCCACCTGCTCGGGGCGGAACCACCGTCTGGCTACCGCATCACGAGTGAGGACCGCGGCTGATCCGGCCCGCTGGGGCCGTGGCATCCCAGATCGAAGCGCTTGAGGAGGTTCTTCATCGATGACAACCGGGCAACGGGTGGAGCCGCGGATGCTGCGGGATCGCCTCCTGCAGTCGCTCGAGTGGCGGCTCATCGGGCCGCACCGGGGGGGGCGCGTTGTCGCCGTCGCCGGCGACGTGTCCAACTCTCGGACGTTCTACTTCGGTGCCTGCGCGGGCGGAGTCTGGAAAACAGTCGACGGGGGCCTGACGTGGCGGAACGTCTCGGACGGCTACTTTGGCACCGCGGCCGTGGGGGCGATCTCCGTCTCGGCGTCAGACCCGAACGTCATTTACGCCGGAATGGGCGAGACCTCGATTCGCAACCAGGTGTCGCATGGAGATGGCGTCTACAAGTCGACCGACGGCGGCAAGACCTGGACAAACGTTGGGCTGCGCGACACCCGCCACATTGGCAAGATCCAGATCCACCCAACCAACCCGGACCTGGTGTACGTCGCGGCACTTGGCCACGCCTTCGGCCCGAACGAGGAGCGCGGCGTGTTCCGCTCCTCAGATGGGGGTAAGACCTGGGAGAAGGTGCTTTACAAGAGCCCTCGTGCGGGTTCGCACGACGTCTCCATGGACCCGACCAATCCGCGCATCCTCTACGCCGCGGTCTGGCAGGCCCAGCGCTACCCGCACGCGCTCGTCTCAGGAGGCGAGGAGTGCGGCATCTACCGGACCGCCGATGGGGGGACAGTTGGGAGGAGATCACCCGAAGACCAGGGTTGCCAACTGGCTTACTCGGCAAGATCGGCGTGGCGGCATCGCCGGCCCAGCCCGGACGGGTGTGGGCCTTGATCGAGGCTGAGGACGGCGCGGTCTTCCGCTCCGACGACGGCGGCGACAGCTGGATTCGCCTGAGCGAGCAGGCCTTGCTGCGGACCCGGCCCTGGTACTACATGCACATCACGGCGGACACGCAGGACCCGGACACGGTCTACGTCCAGAACTACAGCTTCTGGAAGTCGATCGACGGGGGCGCGACCTTCGGCCGAATCCCGACGCCGCATGGGGACGACCACGCGCTCTGGATTGACCCGAACGACAACCGCCGGATGATCGAGGGGAACGACGGCGGCGCCTGCGTCTCCTACAACGGCGGTGGGACGTGGTCCAGCATCTACAACCAGCCGACCGCCCAGATCTACCACGTCACCACCGACGATCAGTTTCCCTACCGGGTCTACGGGTCCCAACAGGACAACACGGCGATCAGTGTTCCGAGCGCCACGACGGATGCCGCGATCCACGAGCGCGCCTGGTACGCCCCGGGCGGCGGCGAGAGCGGCTACATCGCCATCAAGCCAGACGAGCCCTGGCACGTCGTTGCCTCGGGACCCATTGGGCGGCGCGCCTACAACGACATCATGACCCACTACGACCACCGCACCGGCCAGATCCGCGACATCACCGTCTGGCCGGAGCTCTACGGCTGGGGCGTGGGCGCCGAGAGCCTCAAGTATCGACTGCAATGGACGTTTCCGATCATGTTCTCCCGGCATCCGCCGCACGACCTCTACGTGGCCGGCAATGTGCTCTTCCGCTCCCGCAATATCGGGAGCAGCTTTGAGGTCGTCAGTCCCGACCTCACCCGCAACGACCCGGACAAGCTCAAGCCCTCGGGTGGCCCGATCACCCGGGACAACACCGGCGCCGAGGTCTACTGCACGATCTTCGCGTTGGGCGAATCCCCGCGAAAGCCAGGGGTCATCTGGGCCGGCACCGACGACGGGGTCGTCCACCTCTCCGAGGACAGCGGGAAGCATTGGCGGAACATCACACCGCCCGACTTGCCTGAGTGGGCGCTCATCAGCGTCATTGACGTCTCGCCCCACGAGGAGGGCGTCGCCTACGTCGCGGCCACCCGCTACCGTCTCGACGACACGAAGCCCTACCTCTTTAAAACGGCCGACAACGGCACGACGTGGACCGCTATCACCAACGGTATCCCGGACGGCGATTTCACCCGGGTGGTACGGGAGGATCCGAACCGCCGCGGGCTGCTGTATGCCGGGACCGAGACGGGGATGTACGTCTCGTTCGATGACGGGGGGAACTGGCAGCGCGTCGGCGGCAACCTGCCGGTCGTGCCGATCTACGACTTCGTGGTCAAGGGCGTCGAGCTGGTCGTCGCGACGCACGGCCGGTCGTTCTGGATCCTCGACGACCTGACGCCGTTCTACCAGCTCACAGACGAGTTACAGGGAGTGGCGGTCCACCTCTTCCAGCCGCGGCCGACGGTTCACCTGCGCACCTACCGCGGCTTCCGAGGCGAGCCGGTGAAGGGCGTCGTTAACTATGCCCATGCTGGGACGAGCCAGATCTTGTACGACCCGGTCGACGGAGCGGACGGATCCGTCTCGGGCGCGCTCCTAACTGCCGGCCAAAACCCGCCGCAGGGCGTCGTGGTTCAGTACTCCCTCCGCGACGTACCTGAAGGCGACGTAACGTTGACCTTCCTCGATGGTGAGGGGAACGAGATTCGGACCTACTCGAGCAGCGCGGACAGCGATGCTCCCCGCGTGCCGGCGTCCGTGGGCATGAATCGCTTCGTCTGGAATCTTCGATATCCGGGCGCTGCCTCGCCGAGCGCGGAGGACCTTCAACCGTGGCATCGCCCGGACGGGCCCATGATTGTGCCAGGCACGTACCGGGTGAACCTGTCGGTTGACGGTTGCAGTCAAACCCAGGAGTTCGAGGTCCTTCCGGACCCACGGATTCAGACCGTGCAGGGAGTACTCGTGACGCAACGGGACATGCTGCTCGAGATCCGAGACTGCTTAGCCAGGACGAACGAGACGATCGATCGGATCGATGCGGCGCTCGTCCAGGTCGCGGCATGGGAAACACGGCTGGACGACGTGGCCGTACGGGAGGCGGCGGACGCGGTCACGTCGGAGCTCCGGGCAATGCGGTCTCAGCTCATTGACGTCAACATGAAGCAATCGCAGTTGTGGCCCAGCGGGCTGCACGAGAAGTTCAACGCGTTGCTCGATTCGGTCGACGGCGCCGACTACGCGCCGCCACAGCAAGCGCGCGACGTGTTCGCCGAGCTGGTCGGGCAACTCGACGGTGTGGTGAACCGGTTGCAGGACGTGGGCGCCACCACGCTGGCACGGCTGAATGACACAATCCAGGCGACGGGGCGGCCGCCGGTCGAGCTCGTCAGCTAAGAATCCGGAGTCCGAAGCCGGTGGTGCTGGTAGCGACCACGGTCGTCATACGAAGGGATGATTTGGATGATGCGAGGACCATTCACCAACGAGCCATCACTCGATTTCTCGTTAGAAGAGAACCGGGTAGCCATGCAGGCCGCGCTTACGGCGGTTGAGGGACAACTGGGACACCGCTACCCGCTGGTGATCGGGGGGGAGCGGCGGGAGACGGGCGACTGGATCCAGTCGGTCAATCCGGGAAACCTGGATCAGCTCGTCGGCGAGGTGGCGAAGGCACGCCCGTCGGACGCCGAAGACGCGATTGCCGCCGCCGAGCAGGCGTTCGCGAGCTGGCGGAAGATGCCGGTGGAAGGGAGGGTGGGCGTCCTGTTCCGGATGGCAGGGATCATCCGCCGTCGGCGGCTGGAGTTGGCGGCTTGGATGGTCTACGAGCTCGACAAGGCGTGGGACGAGGCAGAGGGAGAGGTCGCTGAGGCGGTTGACTTCCTTGAGTGGTATGCGCGGCAGGCGTTCAAGCTCGAGCAGCCAGCCGAGTTGGCGCACCTCCCAAACGAGGCGAACGACTACCGCTACCTCCCGATCGGTGTCGGCGTCGTTATCCCGCCCTGGAACTTTCCCTGCGCGATCCTGACCGGCATGACGATGGCCCCGGTGGTGGTGGGCAACACCGTCGTCCTGAAGCCTGCAAGCAATACGCCGGTTATCGGCTACAAGATGGTCGAGATTATGGAGGAAGCCGGTGTCCCAGCCGGCGTCGTCAATTACCTGCCCGGCAGCGGCGGCGAGATCGGGGACCTGCTAGTAGACCACCCCCGGGTTCGCTTCGTGGCGTTCACGGGATCCAAGGATGTGGGCGTCCGCATCTACGAGCGGGCGGCGAAAGTCCAGCCCGGGCAGCGGTGGCTGAAGCGGGTGACGGCAGAGATGGGCGGCAAGGGCGCGATCGTCGTCGACGCCGATGCGGACGTGGAGGCCGCAGTCGAAGGAATCGTCACCTCGGCCTTCGGCTTCCAGGGACAGAAGTGTTCCGCCGGCTCCCGTGTAATCGCTGACGCTGCCGTCTACGACCAGGTGGTCGACGGGGTGGTGAAGCGGACACGGGACCTCGTAAAGACTGGCTCGGGACTCGGCGGGGAGGCGACGGTCGGCGCCGTCGTGGACAAGAACCAGTACGACTCGATTCGGAACTACATCGGGATCGGCGAACAGGAAGGGCGTCTTGCCTACCGTGGCGACACGCCGGAGGCCAACGGTTATTACATTCCCCCGACCATTTTCGCCGACGTGCCCGCGAACGCCACGATCGCGCGCGAGGAGATTTTCGGCCCGGTGTTAGCGATCCTGAAGGCCGCCGATTTCGACGACGCCTTACGGATCGTCAACGATTCCGAATACGGACTGACCGGCTCGGTCTACTCCCGGAACCGAGAGCACCTGGAGCGCGCACGGACGGACTTCGAGGTCGGCAACCTGTACTTCAACCGCAAGTGCACCGGCGCGTTGATGGGAGCTCACCCCTTCGCTGGCGTGAAGCTGAGCGGCACCAACTCCAAGGCCGGCGGCCCGGATTACCTGCAGAACTTTGTGGAGGCCAAGTCGGTCGGAGAGCGGCTCTAGCGATTTGGGCGGTCTCTCCTGGGCGGCCGAGGTCCCTTTGCCTCCTCGACGTGAAAGGAACAGGGCATGGCGTCCGCCGACGCGGTCATCCCGCCGTCAAAGTCATCTCGGCTCGCTCTGTCACTGAACCCCGTGTTCCGAAAGGGCATCCTGGCGGCCACGAACAACGGGTTGGTGGCTCGGGGGGTCCGACGGTACGGAATGCGGGTTGGGGCCGCGCGCTTTGTGGCGGGGGAGACGATCGACGAGGCGGTCCCCGTCCTTCGCTCGCTGAACGAGAAAGGACTAAGAACGAACACCACGCTGTTGGGCGAACACGTTACGGACGAGGCGATGGCGCAGGAGGTTGTCGGCGCCTACCGAAGCGTCCTCGACCGGATCGCGGCCGAGCGGTTGACGACCAACGTGGCCTTGAAGCTCACCCACCTCGGGCTCGACCTCGGGGAAGACCTCGCCTACGCCAATGTGTCACAGCTCGTGGCGCACGCCGCGACCCATGACAACTTCATCCGCATCGATATGGAGGAGTCCGCTCGCGTCAGCGCCACGCTACGGATCTACCGACGCCTCCGGGAGGCGGGGCACGACAACGTGGGGACCGTGCTCCAGTCGTATCTCTACCGAACCAAGGCGGATTTGGAGAGCCTCTTGCCCCTGGCGCCGAACCTGCGCCTCGTCAAAGGCGCCTATCTCGAGCCGGCCTCGGTGGCCTACCCGAGAAAAGCGGATGTCGACGCCAACTTCGTCCGCTTGGTGGAGCGGATGCTCCGAGCGGGAGGTTTCACCGCAGTGGCCACCCACGACGAGCGCCTCATCGAGCACGTCATCAGTTTCGTCCGACGCGAAGGGATCTCAGAGGACCGGTTCGAATTTCAGATGCTCTATGGCATCCGTCCCCAACTCCAGGTCGAGCTAGTCCGGCGGGGCCACCGCGTGCTCGTAGCCACGCCGTTCGGACCGGACTGGTACTACTATCTGATGCGCCGGCTGGCCGAGCGACCGGCCAACGTCCTCTTCTTCGCCCAGAACCTGGTCCGTCGTTAGTCCGTCGCCGGGCGGCCACCGGCCCATCCAGCGACGGAGCGTAAGGATTTGAGACGTGGTGCTGCCACCGCTTCGCCGCGTCTACAGCATCCTTTCGACCCCGTTCCGGGATGGACGGGCCGCTCGACGTGGCCAGCCTCCGCTGCTTGACTGACGCCACGATCCGTGCCGGTGTCCTGGACCGCCCTCTTGGTCCTGTCCCGCGAGACCCCGGCTAACCCTCTAGGTAGATCCATCCAGGGGGCACGTCACACCGAGAGGCGTTGATTCTCAGCGTGGTCTATTCTTCGGCGGCCAGTCGATCCTCGGCGAGACCAGCTCCGGCAAGAGCTCGTAGACAAGGTCCGTCAACCGCATCTGCGCCGTCCAACGCGGCCGCATCCTCGTCGACGGCGTCGACGCCCGCGACTGGAGCTTTGACGCGCTGCGCTGGCGAATCTCGACCACGGAGCAGGACACCACCCTGTCCTCGCTCGGCGCGGACAAGAACATCGGCTTCAGCGTCGGCCAGCAGGCGCACTGCACAGCGATCGTTGAGGCCGCGCGCGAGGCCCAGGGTCACGGTTTCATCGTCGAGCTCCTGCAAGGCCAGGAGACGGTCATCGGCAAGCGCGGCGTGACGCTATCCAGTGGCCAGCGGCATCGCCTCACCATCGCCCGGGCGTCTCTCTCCTCGTCCCGCATCCTGATCCTCGATGACTCGACGAGCGGGATCAACCGGGCCTCAGAGGACGAGATCGAGCGCACCATTTGCCGCCGCCTCGAGAGCCGCACGACCCTGCTGAGCACGCACCGGCCCTTGCAGATCCGCTTGGCGGATTGGGTGTTACCGATCGCCAGGCACGCCTGATTGTCCAGGGCGCTCGGGACGAACTGCTCGCCAGCTGTGACCTTTACCGCTGCACCTTTGCGCACCACGAGCCAGCCTCTGTCGTGGCGTGACAGAGTGAGGACGGAGCGCCGAGGCGTTGTCGGTCATCGGGCTAGAGAAGAAAAACCGGCACGTCCTGTCGCGTCATCAATTGCAACGATTCCGGTCACGGGTTGCGGCCGTTATCGCGGAACCGGCTCAACTCCTTGGTTACCGCCGACGCTGACGCGGATCGAAGGCGTCGCGGAGACCGTCGCCCACCAGGTTGAAGGCGAGGACGGTAAGGAAGATCGCGAGCCCGGGAAACACCGTCTGCCACCAGGCGTTCTGCATGTCGACCCGCCCGTCGGCGAGCATGCCGCCCCACGACGGGGTCGGTGGCTGGGCCCCGAGTCCCAGAAACGCCAGGCCGGACTCAAGCAGAATCGCGTAGGAGAGCCAGAGCGTCGCCTCTACGATAATGACCGCCATCGTGTTAGGCAGGAGGTGGCGGATAATGATCCGGCTGTTAGGCACGCCAATCGCACGGGCAGCCAGAACGAAATCCTGAGCTTTCACGCGGAGAAATTCGCCGCGGATCAGACGGGCCGCACCCATCCAAGAGGTGAGCCCAATCACAATCATCGTCGTGCGCAAGCTCGGGGTAAACAACGCAGCCGCCGTGATGAGTAGGAAGAAGCCGGGGATCGCCAGCATGATGTCGGTAAAGCGCATCACGAGGTTGTCGATGATCCCGCCCAAGAAACCGGAGAGGGCACCGAGGGTGACGCCGATGAGCATGATCAGCGTGACCGAGATGAAGCCGACCGAGAGCGAGACGCGGGAGCCGACGATCACCCGGCTAAAGACATCACGAGTTTGCCGGTCGGTCCCGAACCAATGCTCCGAACTCGGGGGCTTGAGCGGCTGGCCTCGGTTGAAGGCGGTGTAGTCTTGGGGGGCAAGGGCCGGGGCGAAAAGCGCCGTCAGGTAGAGCAGGAGGACGAAGATGCCCCCAGCCATCGCCAGGCGGTTGCGCCGCAAGTTGCGCCAGACGATCTGCACCTGGGACTCAGGTTTCGTCGAGACCTGCTGGAGATGCCGCGCCGGCGAGGTGGATGAGGGGATGCGCTCTGCCGCCTGCTCTCGCCGCGTCTCGTCGACCTGAGCGTTGGCCATCGGTGTCACCGCTCCCTTCCCGGCGTCACGCTGCGCTATGCCGACAGTTCACCGACTAATCGAACCTGATCCGTGGGTCGAGCAGGGCGTAGACGATGTCAACCACGACGTTCATCACCAGGATGAACGCACCGGTCAGCAAACTCAGCGCCAGGATGACCGGGTAGTCGCGCTGCAGGATCGCCTGGTAGCCGAGCCAGCCGAGACCTGGCCAGGCAAAGACGGTCTCGACGATGACCGCACCGCTCACCAGTCGGGGCAGTTGGATGCCGATGACGGTGACCATCGGGACGATGGCATTCTTCAAGATATGCCGGTAGGTAACGGCCCGCTCCGAGAGCCCTTTGGCCCGCGCCGTCGTGACGTAGTCTTGCTTGTTGACTTCCAACATGGACGAGCGCATGAACCGGATGAAGATGGCGATGATCGGCACGGCAAGTACAACCGCCGGCATGATGAAGTAGGAGAGTTTTTCGAGCCCCGCCGTTCCAGGGCCGGAGGTCGAGGCTGGAAGCCAGCCAAGCTGGACAGCGAGGAGGAGCTGCAGCATGAGGGCGAGCCAGAAGTCCGGCAGCGCCAGCCCGAGGAAGGCGCCACCGGTGGCCAGGTTGTCCAGAAGCGAGTACTGACGCTTGGCCGAGATGATTCCGAGCGGAATCGCAATCAGCACCGCCATGACGAGGGCGAGCGCTTGCAGCTGGACACTCATCAGCACGCGCTCGCCGATAAGGTTGATCACCGGCTTCCGGTTGAACGTGTAGGCCGTCCCGAACTCGAACCGCGCGACGTGCGAGAGCCAGATGCCGTACTGGACTGGCAGCGGCTTGTCCAGCCCCAAATTCTCGCGGACTTGGGCGAGGACTTGGGGATCGAGCGCTTGCTCCGAGGCAAAGGCGAGTGCGGGGTCACCGGGCGAGAGGTGGATGATGACGAAGACCACCATGCTCAGCCCGATCATGAGCGGGACAAGGAGCAGGATGCGGCGGGCAATGTAGGTCCCGGAGCCAGCTGCCATCAAAGCGTCCCCCGCACCGATCTCGGTGAGGCAACGGTGCTGCTTGGTGAGGTGTTTGGGTCAGGCCTCTGGGACCTGCCGGGAGGGGCGAGGACAGGGGACCGAATGGCCCGCCCTCGCCCCTCCCGGCCGCCCGAACCAACGCGACGGGGCTACGCTGGCTTCCACCAATCTTCCAGCTCCTGAAAGAGGGTGAGCAGGTTGTTCTCGTAGCCCTGGAATGCTTTGGTTGTGACGTAGATAAACGGCCGGTCCCAAGCCCAGTAGACCGGGACATCCTCGAGCAGGAGGGCCTGCACCTGGTCGTAGACCGCCTTCCGCTTGCCCTGGTCCAGCGTTTGGCGGCCTTCCTCGAGTAGCGCGTCGAGTTGCGGGTTCGCGTAGCCGTAGACGTTCTGTGGCGACGCACTGTGCAGCGACTCGTAGAGGTCGTCGGGGTCGACGAGCACAGGGGCAAAGGTCGGGCAGATCGCCTCAAAGCTGCCGTCGGTTGCCGACGCGACGACCTGCGCCCACTCCTTAATGTCCGGCTCGACGGTGATCCCGATCTCGCCAAGGCCTTGTTGCGTGAAGGTGACCCAGTCCTCACGCAGGACATTGCCGGCGTTGGTGGTGCAGCGGAGCGTCATGCCGCTGGCCCCAGCCTCCTCGATCAGGCCTTTCGCCGCCGCAGGGTCGTAGGGGATCGGCTGGAGGTTCTTATTGTAGGCCCAGTGGGTGGCCGGGACCGGGCCGGTGGCCGGGCTGCCTAGGCCGAGCAGGAAGTCGCTGGCGAAGACCCGGGCATCGAGCGCCATGGCGATGGCGCGCCGCACCCGCGCGTCGGCGAGCTTCTCGTTGTTCTTCTGGCCGAAGCTCCAGCCGTTGATGTCCTTACCGGGCGGAACGACGAGCACCTCCAGATTCGGAACCTGCCGCAGATCCTCCGCCCGCGTGGGCAGCGCGTAGTCCGAGCCTTCGATCTGGCCGGTCTGTAGCGCGATCACCAGCGTCTGGCTGTCGGCGATGACCCGGTGGGTGAAGCCATCGAGGTAGGGTTTGCCCTCCTCCCAGTACGTCGGGTTCCGCTCGGCGACGAAGTCCTGGCCTGTTGTCCACGACTTGAAGACGAACGGACCGGCCCCGATCGGCTTCTGGAAGAAGGGATCGTTGACCAGATCTTTGCCGTCGAGGAGGTGTTTCGGGAGCGGCCGCACCCCGCGAAGGCTGGTCAAGAAGACGGCATTCGGCTCAGTCAGCCGCATCGTGATGGTGTGATCATCGACCACCGTGATGCCGCTCATCGCGGTCGCCGTCCCGTCGTGGTACTCCTGGGCGCCCTCGATCATCAGGAACCCCGGCACGAGGGGGCTGGCAACCTCTTTCTTGAGGATGCCATAGAGCGTGAACTCGATGTCGGCGGCGGTCAGCGGCTTGCCATCGCTGAAGGTGACGTTCGGTCGCAACTTGAAGGTGAATTCCCTGCCATCCTCGGAGACCGTCCACTCCTGCGCGATGTTCGGTCGGGGCTCGAGCGAGACCGGGTCAAGCTCGATGAACTCCCCGTAGAGCATCTTGCTGCGCCAGATATCTTCGGTCTGGTTGGGGAGCAGGGGGTTGATGGTGTTCGCCTCGCCGAGCGTGCCGATGATGATCGTGCCGCCCCGGGTTGGCGTACCACCGGGCGGGTTCTGCCGGGCGGTCGCGGCTGCCACGTCGCGGTGCGTCACCGCCCCGGCGGCGACCAGGACGGGCAGCACGGTTGCTGCGGCGCTACCGGCGGCGATCATCCGCAGCAAGCGGCGACGATCAATGCCGCGCTGAGCGAAGTCCTCTTCGTACCGATGGAACTGCCGGACAATGCGCTCGGCGCGCTCCTGGGAGATTCGGCGGCTCATGTTGCCCTCCTTTAAACGGTGGGATGCGATGGCCGTTGCTTGTGGTCGCGACTACGTCACTATACCCTAGATTGGGATCGTCAAACTCTCGAGATCGCGAGGGTAATAGGTGATCATCTCGATCCCGTCCGGCGTTACGGCGACGGTGTCCGAGTGTCGAAAGCCCGCGAACTCGGGGATGTAGATGCCCGGCTCAACGGTGAAGACCATGCCAACCTCAATCGTCCGGTCATCGCCGATGTCGAGGAATGGTGCCTCGTGCACCAACGTCGACTTCGCGTGTCCGGTATGGTGCCGCCAGTGTGGCTCGAGGTGGTGCTCACGAAAGAACGCGCGCACGGCCCGGTCGACATCGGCGCAGGGGATGCCCGGCTTGATCGCGTCGAGCGCGAGGGTCTGAGCCTGGAGCATCAGGTCAAAGAACCGCGCTTGCTCGGGCGACGGCTGCCCCATCACCATCGTCCGCTCCAGCTCGCTGCCATAGCCCCAGACCGACGCCCCTGCTCCCGTGACCAGCACGTCCCCCGCTCTCAGCCGGGCATTGCTTGTCATGGCGTGGGGCAGGGCCGAGGCTTTCCCGATCTGCCCCCGGAAGCCGGCGGAGGCATTCGACCCACCCCAACTCAGGGGACGGTACTCCGGACCCAGGGTGCGGACCATCGCTTGCGTGGCATCGAAGGAGGCCCGCATGGAGATTTCGGTCTCGCTCACCCCGACCTTGCAGTACTCCTGCAGATAGGTATGCGCGAGGTTGCCCCAACGTGCGCTTTCCCGGATCAGGTTGAGCTCCTCTTCCGAGTTAATCATCTGCAGGTACTCGACATCGTCGACGACCGTGATCACCTCCGCGTCCGGCAAGAGCTCGCTGACCTTTGGCCCTCGATACCCATAGAGGCGACCGTAGCCATCCGAATCGACCCCGATCTTTGCGTTGGAAAGCCCGAGACCGGTCAGGAGCTCTTTGAGGAACTCCATCGGATGGCGCTCGCCTGGATACTCGGGGTAATGGATCACTTCGTCGACCAGGGCGAACTCGTGAGCGTGCTCAATCTCCAAGTGGGGGACCAGTAGCACAGACTTCTTCGCCGTCAAGACGTAGGCAATCGGCCGCTCCGTGGCAATGAACCCGAACCGGCTGAAGTACGAGACATTGTTGGGACTAAAGAGCACAAGACCAATGATATCGCGCGTTCCCAACACCTCCAGGATTTTGTCCCTGCGGCAGGCGTACTCCCGTTCGCTCAAGCGCAACTGCGGCATCGTCGAGCCCCCCTGATTTGTCGCCCCTTGCGATGGAGCCAGACGCTACCGTCGAACCATCTGGATGTCAAGAAGGTGTTGCCGGCCTCCTGGTCGCTCCGAGAGCAGCATTCAGGTCGGGCGCGATGGGGCCAAGACGTTGGGAGCGACTACTCTGAGCGGGTGAGGCGGCATAGCGGATCAAGTACCTCCAGGTCGTACTCGTACGTGCTCCGACCGCACATCACGAAGTCCATCCGTGCCTCGACGGTCCGCTCCACCTTCGCCATGGATGCGCACCCCCTGCTGGTCCCTGCCAATCCCCAGGCGCCTGATACAAGCGGCGAGCCAGAGCAGGCTCCTAGCCCCCGGAGTGGAATCGGACGCCCGCGTTTGCGGGGAGGGTGACGACGCCGGTCCGGCTGGTCCGGTTTTCGGAAGGAGGGCCGACGCGTCACGGGTCCAGGGGACGATTCTCGGCGCGCGGCAACATCTCGGGCGCAGCGTGGGTGTTCGGTTTCCCCAACATGGTCGTCCACCAGGCGGACAAACCTTCTGGCTTTTGCGGTCTTA
>JADDPH010000035.1 GCA_016781925.1 Sphaerobacteraceae bacterium
AGGAACGGCGCGTCCAGGTAGACGGTCTGATCCGGCGGGCAGTAGAAGGCCCAGAACCCTGACTCAGTCGCCCCGCAGGCGGTTCCAACCTGCTCGCCCTCACGCACCAGCACCACGCCGGGGCTCTGGTAGTCGAACTGTGTGTAGCCAAATGACTCGCGGTAGAAGGCGTCGAGGTCGTTGGTGACGTCCTGGAGGATGTTCCCCTCTGTAAGAGCCGTGGTCCGCTGTCCGAACTTGGTCACGGCCTCTTCCACCTGGTCCCGGCTGCTGCCGAAGAACCAGCGAAACTCGCCGCCCTGGCCGGCTCGGACCAGGTACATCTCGTCCTCGAGGATCCTCTGCTGCCCGTTCTCCACGTACGGCTGCTGGAACATGATCTGAGCCGCGCTTGGGTAGGTCTGGCCCGTGACGCCCCAGGTCCACTCCCCGATTGCCACTCCCGTCACCGTGGCCTGCCCCGCCTGCGTGGCCGCATAGATCTGCTCAAGGGTGCCGACGGCAGCGGCGCGGGGAATGACCGCTTGGGCGTCTGGATGGATGCGGTCATACATCGCGTTGAACTTGCGCTCCGCGGCCAGGCGCAAAATTTCCTCTGCGGTGAAACGCGCTTCCCGGGCGTCACGCTGCTCATCCTGGGCGTGCGTGGCAAAGGGTGCGGCCAGGACGCCGGAGAGCACGAGCACGAGGACAAGGATCACGGCGCGTAAACGCGGCATTCGCGTTGCCTTTCCACAGCTGTCGCTTGGTGACCGTCGACGCCTCAATGGTTCTCCGTCTCAGCGGCGCGACCGCCCCTAAAACTCCTGCCAGACGACGCCCGTGCCCTGCTCGAGCTGGATCGCCAGATCGGCGGGGTCGGTGACGGGCGGTAGGCAGGCGTAGCGCTCGCAGACGTAGGCGGTCGCAGTGCCGCCGCGTGCCGGGCGCTCGGCAAGGAACGGCAGGAGATCGTTGATGCTTGAGTCGGCCGGATCAGCGAATCCCAAGATCGCGTTCGGTTCGTAGCGGCGGTAGACCTGAGCGGCGAGGGCTTCGACGCCCGGATCCCCACGATCTCCGGCGATGGCGACTTCCTTGGGCGTCCCAAGGGCGAACTCAAGCGCGGATAGAAAGCGTCCAAACGCCGTGGGGTGTTCCGCCATTGGACGGGCCAGGGCACGGAGGATACCAGTAGCTCGCCGCTGATAGGCCTCGTTACCGGTCATGGCTGCCAGACGCAGCAGCACGTCGGCGGCCACGGAGTTGCCGGATGGGGTCGCGCCATCTTGAAGGTCGCGGGGGCGGGCGACCAACGTCTCGTGGCTGGCCCCTGTATCGAAGAGAAGATCGTCACCCTCGTCACCGAACTCCCTAATCATCGTCTCGGTCAGGGTGATTGCCTCCTCGATCCATCGCCGCTCGAAGGTGGCCTGGTAGAGCGCGACGAGGCCGTCGATCAGGAAGGCGTAGTCCTCAAGGTAGCCGTTGAGCTTGGATTGGCCGTCCTTGTGGGTTCGCAGCAACCGTCCGTCGGCTCGAAGGTGATCGAGCAGGAACGCAGCGTTGCGGACGGCGATCTCCCGAAAGTCGGGGCGGTCCAACACCCGCGTACCCTCGGCGAAGGCACGCAGCATCAGTCCGTTCCAACTCGTCAGGATCTTCTCGTCCCGCCCGGGGTGGACGCGCTCTTCCCGCGCGGCGTAGAGCTTGGGACGCGCTGCCTCGACTGTCGCGACCAACTGCTCAACCGGCACGCCGACTCTGGACGCGACCTCCTCCGCCGGACGGGGAACGTTGAGGATGTTCTTGCCTTCGAAGTTGCCGGACGGAGTGACGCCGTAGTAGGCGCCGACGAGGCGGCCGTCCTCGGCGCCGAGGACGGCCTCGATCTCGTCGGGCGACCAGACGTAGAACCTGCCCTCCTCGCCCTCACTGTCGGCATCCTGCGTGGAATAAAACCCGCCAGCGGGGCTAGTCATCTCGCGGGCGACGTACTCCAGGGTCTCCGTCGCGACCTGGCGGAACAAGTCCACTCCCAGAGCCCGGTAGCCGTCCAGGTAGACGCGGGCGAGTTGGGCGTTGTCGTAGAGCATCTTCTCGAAGTGGGGCACCAGCCAGACCGCATCGACGGCGTAGCGGGCGAAGCCGCCGCCGACGTGGTCGTACATCCCGCCCGTGGCCATCTTCGTCAGGGTCAGGGTCGCCATTGCCGCGGCGCGTTGATCGCCGGTGCGGTGGTGCTCGCGGAGCAGAAACTCCAGGTTCGCCGGCTGGGGGAACTTCGGTGCTCCCCCGAAGCCGCCATTCTGGGCGTCGAAGCTCTGGGCCAGCCCCTTGAGGGCCGTATCCAGGACCCCGGGGTTGAGGTCGCCGGGTGCGGGCGCGGCACGGGTGGACTCCTGGAGGTAGGAGCGGAGTTGCTCCGCGTTGTCCTCCACACCCTCCCGCCGCTCCCGGTACGCTTCGGCGACGCTCTCCAGCACTTTGGTGAAGGAAGGCATGCCCATGCGGTCTTCCGGAGGCCAATAGGTGCCGCCATAGAAGGGGACACCGTCCGGGGTGAGGAAGGCATTGAGTGGCCAGCCGCCGTGCCCAGTCATCGCCTGCACCGCCGACATATAGATGGAGTCGATGTCGGGCCGCTCCTCGCGGTCCACCTTGATATTGACGAAGTTGCGGTTCATCACCGCCGCGGTCGCTTCGTCCTCAAACGACTCGTGCTCCATCACGTGGCACCAGTGGCAGGCGGAGTAGCCGATGCTGACCAGGATCGGCTTGTCCTCGGCCTTGGCCTTGGCCAGGGCCTCCGGTCCCCAGGCGTACCAATCGACTGGGTTGTCCTGGTGCTGCAGCAGGTAGGGGCTAGTCTCGTTGGCAAGGCGGTTCGGCACGGCAGGGCTCGCTTTCTTGCACATCTCGCTGGCGCGGCGTGCTCGCCGCTCCTCTCGTGGGGGAAGGGGTGCAAGGTCGGTGCCGTTGATGATTCCCGGACGCCTGCCCTCCTAGCCTGGAAGCCTTCAGCCGGGTCGCTGGGGAGGTGAGGACGTTTCTGTCGGCTGTACCACCGCTACAATGCCTTTATTCCGAACCGGCGAGGAGGCACCATGACGGAACCCCGGACATCGAGCCGTGACGCCGGCAATGGCACTGAGCCGGGCATCCTCGCTGATGCCCGGCTCGCCTTCGTCGGCGCTGGGGTCATGGCAGAGTCCATGATTGCCGGGTTGCTGGCCCGGGGCATGATCGACCCGAAAAGGATCGTGGCCAGCCACCCACGGGAGGATCGCCGGAAGCGATTGCGGGAGCGGTTCGGCATCGAGGCCGTCGAGGGCAACCGGGACGCGGTGACGCGGGGCGATGTCGTGCTGCTGACGGTCAAGCCTCAGGTGCTGACCGGCGTGATGCGGCAACTCCACGGCCGCCTTGAGCCGCGGCAGGTCGCAGTCTCCGTCGTCGCGGGTGCCGGGATTGACACTCTCAGCCGCGGGCTGGGGCACGACGCGATTGTCCGGGTGATGCCGAACACGCCCGCACAGATTGGCCAAGGCATGAGCGTCTGGACCTCCACGCCAGACGTGGACGAGACGCAGCGAGCCCGGGTCAAGGCCGCCCTTGGCGCACTCGGTGAGGAGTTGTGGGTCGAGGAGGAGAAGTACGTTGACATGGCGACGGCCCTCTCCGGGACCGGCCCCACCTACGTCTTTCTGATGATGGAGGCCCTGATCGACGCCGGCGTCCACATGGGATTCCCGCGGCGGATCGCGGAGCAGATCGTCCTTCAGACGGTGGCCGGCTCCGTCGCCTTCGCCCGCGACTCCGGCAAGCACATGGCGGAGCTACGGAACATGGTCACCTCTCCCGGCGGCACTTCCGCTGAGGCGATCTACCAGATGGAGAAGGGTGGCCTGCGGACCGTCTTCTCTCGCGCTGTCTATGCCGCGTACCAGCGCACCACGAGCCTCGGCGAGGAGGAGGCGGCAAAGGAGCGAGGGTAGCGCAGGTGCCTCCGTTACGCGGCGTGCTGGACAGGCCGAGCCAGGGCGAATGCGTCGCTCTGGGCGAGCAGGGTGTGCCGGGAGAGCAGATGCAGGGTGAGGGCGTCGGCAGCCAGGTCGTCGCCGACCCGCGCCGCGACATCGGCCCGGAACCCCGCGATGTCGAGCGGGCCGATTGCCAGCCGATCTATCAGCTCATCGAGCAGCGTCACGCGGCACAATCCGAAGCCGGGCACGAAGGCTGCTTCTCCCTCAGCCGTGAGGGTGTGGACCCGGACGGGCAGGTCGTCTCCCTGGCCGAGCACCTCGCTCAAACGTGACGTTGAGACCCAGCCGTTGGCCGTCAATTCCTCTGCCACAACCCCGAGCGGCGTCGGGCTGTGATCGAGCCCCACGGCGACTCGCTCCACGAGGTCAAGCAGTGCCGGCGCGCTGGCGACCGGTAGCGCCGGGACCTGGGCGAGGCCGTCCGGCACGTTCAGCGCGATAACCGGCCGTGTCCGGTGGGCAAGCTCCAGGGCGGCCAAGGCGGAGGCCCTCCCGGTTCCACCCGGAACCGGAACGACCGCGACGGATATCTGGCCCCGGCAGAAGGCTAACTCCGGCAGGACCAAGGCGCCGTCGACGATCAGCGGCTCCACCGGGCGCCGGACGGTCCAGCCGTTGAACGCGTCCGCTCCCTTACGCCGCATTGCCGCAATCTCTTCAGCCAGCACGGCTGCCCGCAGCACGCCGTCGCAGGCCGCCACGGCGCGGAGTTTCGGCCGGAGTGCGGCAACAACCTTCGCATCCAGGAAGAAGGTGAACGTCTGTTCACCAAGGTGAATCGTCGCCTGTCCAGCCGGCGCTTGGGGAGAGAGCGTCATGAGCTGCGTCGCGCAGCGGGCCAACCGGCCGCCGAAACCGGACCATGACCCCACCGCGTTCCGCCGCCCCGCGAGGCGAACTGCCTCAGCTCCCGTCCGGCGGTACGGCACCTCGTGTCGGGCGCAAAGCGTCTCCAGGGCCGAGGCGTCCAGCCCGGGCAATTCGAGACTGATCTCGGAGGCATGGCGGAGCACGGAGAGGACGAGCAGCGTGTTGTAGCGGGCAACGATGTCCTCGGACTGGGGGCGCGGTCCGACGCGGACGAGCCGTGCATTTCGCTCCGCATCGAGGTGGAGCAGGTTGTCCAATTCAGGTCCTGTAATCCCGAGCGGACCGGCAATCTCGGCAAGGAATGATGGGCGCTCGGCGTCACCGACGAAGCCGCCCCGTTGGCCGTTCGCGGCCAGGTAGACGTGCGCACGGAGATCTGCGGGGGTCAGGAGATTCCATGCCGCGAGGGACACCGCCGCCTCATCACCCACGATCTCCGCGATGTCCGGCGTCCGGTACCGGTAGCTGTCGGCCAGGCAGGTGAGCATGCAGCGGGCCAGCTTCGGATCGCCGAACAGTTCCAGGACGATGTCGGACGAGAGGTCCCCGCGCTTGCGTCCGACCATTCCGTCAAGGTATCCGATTGCGAGATCAACCTTTGGGAGGAGAGAACGATCGCGGATGAAGCGCGGGTAGAGACGACGCGGGCCGCCATCCTCGACTTTGCGCGTCGTCTTTGGGATGTCTTGCCGTCGGAACGCCACGGTTCCCCTCCCCTGCCGTTTCTGCCCGGATCCAAGTCGACCTCCCGGTCGGCCCCACGTGCAGCGTTCGTGAAGCTACGCGGCCTCGTTGGCCTCGGCCCGAGCCGACCCAATCCGGCGGGCCTGGCGTTCCGGGTCGATCTCCTCTTTCGGGCGTCGCTTACGGGCGCTGCGGCCTTCCGTCGTGCGGCGGGTGACCAGCTCGTAGAGCAGGGCTTCGCGCTCTTTGGGGCGCAGGACGCGGCCAAGGCGCTGGATGTACTCCCGCGTTGCCGAGGATCCACTAACCACGATGGCGACGTTGGCGTCCGGTACGTCGACGCCCTCGTTGAGGACGCGGCCTGTCACCAGCTTGCCGTACGCCCCGGAGCGGAAGCGCTCAAGGATCTGCCGCCGCTCGGGGAGCGGCGTCCGGTAGGTGATAGCCGGCAGCAACAGCCGTTCGCTCAAGAGGTCGACCATGGCGTTGTACTCGGAGAAGACAATCACCTTGTCATCGCGGTGCTTCGCCAGCAGATCAACAACCTTGGCGATCTTCGCATCCGCGTTGAGTGCGATCATCCGTGCTTGGTGATGCGCCCGTAGGGCGGAGCGGGCGGCAGGGTCGTATCCGGAGCGGCGGATCATCTCGACGAACATCCCCTCCGGCCGGCCCAGGCTCCCACGGCGGGAGGCGAGATACCACTTGTACTCCGCCATCAGTTGGTCATAGCGAAGCTGCTCGTCGGCTGAGAGATCCACGAAGAGCCGCTTCTCGCTGTACGAGGCGATATGCCGGGCCCGAGCCAACTCCGCCGCCGTTCTCCGGAAGACGATTGGACCAATGAGGTGATCCAGGGCCTCATGGCCATCGTCGGAGCGCTCGGGCGTCGCGCTCAGACCCATCCGGAACGGCGCGTTGACCTTGCTCGCAATGACCCGATAGCCTCGTGCTGGGAGGTGGTGGACTTCGTCCACGATCAGGAGACCGAAGCCGTCCAGCCGCCGCTGTGGCATCGCCGCGGAGTCGAAGGTGATCACGGTTAGGTCACGGACCGTCCGCTTACCGCCACCGACCACGCCGATCTCCTCAAGCGGGTAGCCGAGACGCTCCGCCAATGCCGCCCGCCACTGGTGGAGCAGCTCGATCGTCGGCGCAACGACCAGCGTTCGCAGTCCCAACCGGGCGGCGGCCATCAGAGCTACCACCGTCTTCCCGGCGCCTGTCGGCAGGACGATGACGCCCCGTCCCTGATGCTGGAGCCAGGCGGCAACGGCCTCATCCTGGTAGGGCCGGGGCGCGAGCTCGAATCGGGGAGAGCGCTTAAGGCCGTACTCCGCCCGGATGCCGGCCGTCACGCCGTCGACGCTCTCCTCCGCGTCACGGCGATCGTCGGAGACAAGCACCTCGCTTTCGTCATCTCCGACCGCGTCATCCGAACTCGGTGCCAGGGCTCCAAAGATCGCCTCAGGATCCTCGAGTTCATCGTCGTTCGCGACAACGCCGGGATCTGACGGAGCGTCGGCGACAGCCGGCACGCCACGCCGCCCTCCTCGGGCCCGGTAGCTGCCGAACGAGCGGGCCATCTAGGCCGCCTCGGGGAGGGTGAGCTGCTCAGAGGCCGGCCGCAGGAGGGTCGGCCCGGGCACGTCGTCTTCATCCGGCACCACCGGTGCAAAGCTCTTGACCCGGCCAGCCAGTGTCGCTTCCGCCGCGTGCAGCAGCCGGCGCTCCCGCTTCTCACCAAAGCCAAAAAGGGTACGAATCTTGCCGGCCTGCGCCGCCGCGTAGACATCCGCGGCCGTCGTGAGTCCCAATTCCTCGTTCAGCCGCTGAGCGGTCTTCGGGCCGACCCCCTCAATCTGCATCAAGCGAACCACATCTGCCGGAAGGTCCGTGCAAAGCTCAACGTAGAAGCCCATTCGCCCGGTGGAGAGTAGCTCCCCGAGCTTGCGGCGCAGGCGCGGACCGAGGCCCGGCAAATCCAGTTCCCCGGCCCCCGTGAGGCGGATCTTGGCGTCCTCCCGGCTTCGCAGGAGCAGGCGCGCCGCGCGCCGGTAGGCCCGCACGCGGTAGGGGTTGTCCTCGGCCAGTTCGAGGATGGTGGCGACGTTGAAGAGGATATCGGCGGCGTCTCGGTTGGTCACGTGGCTCATGCGGGGCTCCTCGGCGCGACGGGAGCGGGCCGCCGCGATACTGAACAAGTGTTCTAATTTTAGCCGAGAAGTGCCCTCGGGTCAAGGGAAATTGGGCTTCGGCAGCAGTTCGCGTGGTGCGAGAATGGGGTCGATCCGGGTCGGGCCGACCGACCCGCGTCATCCCGCAAGGCCGGGCGGCTCCCGCGCCGGCCGTGACTCCATGGAGCCTGAGAGAACGGGTTGAGGCCTTCGTCAGGTGCCGCTCGACCGTTGCCCCAGGCGCAATCGTTAATGGCGGCACGCGCGTTGCTTGGGTTATGGGCTGCCCGGGTACAATGCCCCAGGAGAAGGACGGAGGACACGTCGTCCTGTGCCCTTGTGACCAGGTCGCAAACACCCGTAGGTTTGGGACCCTCTCACCGGGATGATCGAGAAAGGGAAGTCCTGTAACGCCCCCGCCCCGTTCAGCACCAACAACGAGCCTCACCACGCCGGTCCCACCACCGGCGCCTCGCGCTGACCGCCCGCGAAGCCCCTGGCGGGCCAGGCATCGCATTGCGCTCCTCGTGATCGTAGCCGTGCTCGTGCCGCTCTTTGCGCTCGGGCTGCATGGGTGGCGCGTGATCGAGGCAATCGGTGACGCCCAGCGCTCCGCCGTGGTGCCACTCCCAAGCCGGGTACCTCGTGAGGCCGCTCGGGTCGGGAAGGCGGCGGTGCCAACCACTGACGAGAGCGACGCTCCGTCGCGGGGGGGGAATCCGGAACCGTCTGTTGGGGGGGCGAGGACGACCTGGCGGCAAGTGGAGGAGGCGGGGACACGCGAGAATGTCCCTGACCGGGAGGTGGGCACTCCCACGTCGGTGCCGGCACCAACCGTCGCGTCGAGCGCCGCTGTTGCGAAGCCGACGGCGGATACTGGAGCCGACTCCGGGCTCCCGTCGTCACTGGACGTCCTGCGCAACGTGGTCGAGGCTGGCACCGATCGGGGTGATCCGGGGCGCGACGAAGCGTGGGGCGGGCGCGAGGCGCTGAACATCCTGGTCCTCGGTATCGACCGGCGCGCGGCGGGCGGCGACCAGAACGCCGACGTCATCATTCTGGCCCGGGTCGACCTGGTGACGAAACGCGTCTCCGGGGTCAGCATTCCCCGGGATCTGTTGGTTCAAATTCCGGGTTACGGCCAGGATAAGATCAACAGCGCGTACAACTACGGGGTCGAGGCGCGTCCGGATGATCCGACGGCTGGCCTAGCGCTCGTGCGGGACACGGTCGAAGATGCCTTCGGCGTGCCGATCGATGACTACGTCCTCGTCGACTTCGAAGGCTTCGAGACAGTGGTCGACGCCGTTGGGGGGATTGACATCACCGTGCCTGAGGCGATTCGCGACGAAGCATATCCGTCAGCGGACAACGGGACCGAGGTCGTCGAGTTCCCAGCGGGTCGGCAGCACATGAGCGGGGAACAGGCGCTGAAGTACGCTCGGATCCGCAATCCCGATAGCGACGATCAACGGCGGGAGCGCCAGTTCCAGGTCATCATGGCACTCTTCGAGAAAGGGCAAGGGATTGGGTCCATCACGCGTGCAAACGAGATCATCCTTGCCCTGGGCGACTCCGTTCAGACGAGCTTCCCTCTCCAAGAGCAGCTAGCCCTGGCCAGAGTCGCGTTGGTCACCGAGCGGACCGACATCCACTTAAAGACCATCGCCCAGCCAATGGTCGAGCCGGGTTACACCGACGCCGGTGCCTGGGTGTACGTGGGCGACCCCGAGGAGCTACGCGCCTTCGTTCAAAAGGAATTAGGGCTCCCCGTCTCAGCCAACTAATCCCTCTTCACGAAGGTTTTCCTCGCTTGCGGCAGACAATCTCACCCTTTCCACTTCGGGACGAGGAAGCCGGAAGGGGCTACGCGGGATCGTCCTGAAACTGGAGCGTCCCGGTCAAACCTGAGTACCCGATGGTGGTGTCCGGGAAAATGGCTGTCGCCTCTCCGCGCCAGGCGTCCGGGTCCGTCAACGCCGGGCTGAAGTGGGTGAGCCAAAGTTGGCGCGCCCGCGAGTCACGGGCAATCTTCGCCGCCTCGGCGAAGGTCATGTGACGGTTCTGGACCGCTTTTACCGTGTCCTCGGGGTTGCCGTACGTCCCTTCGCAGACCAGGAGGTCGACGCCGTTCAGGAAGGCGGGAAGGGCCGCTACGGGACGGGTGTCTGTCACGTAACCCAGCGCGACGCCGCGTCGCTCGGGGCCCAGGACATCGTCGGGTCCTGCGGACCCCCCGGACCAGGAGGCGGGTTCACCCCGTTGAAGGTCTCGCCAGCGATCCTGCGGGATGCCCAAGGCGCGTGCTCGCTCGGTGTCGAAGCGGCGGGCCCGGGGGAGGTCGGCCCGGTAGGCCAGGCACGGCAGGGCGTGCTCGCCGGGCGTCGTGCGACCGATGATGCCGCCGGGCAGGGCAAAGGTTTCTCCACCGTGGAGTTCGCGGACGGTCAGTTCGTACGGCAGATGAGGGGCGATCCTGCAGAGACCCTCGACGACGCGGGCTGTGCCGGGCGGTCCGAACAGGTGGACGGGGTCGCTCCGATCCGCATTGGCCAGGCTATGGAGGAGCCCTGGCAGACCGGCGACGTGGTCCGCGTGGGTATGGGAGAGGCAGATCGCACCAAGCCTACGGAAGCCCCAACCGAACCGCTTCCAGGGAATCTGGGTGCCCTCACCACAGTCAAAGAGGGTCAGTTCTCCTTGGCAGCGGATCAAGAGGCTGGAAAGCCAGCGGTCGGGCAACGGGAGCATCCCACCCGTCCCGAGGAGGAGGAGATCGATCACGCCCGTTTGTCCCTCCGCGTCTCATGATCCCCACGTCGCGTGGGTGCGATGACCCCCGCTCCTATCGCAACGGGCACGCCGCGTGCGACAGGGGGTGGTGACAAGGACCAGCCGCGGCGTGAAGCGGAGCCTGAACGCAAGCGGCACGCGCGAGGAGGAACCATCTGCGATGGCGATGTTACGCGACTACGGCGCACTGGATCGATTCCCATATCTGGCTGGCCTTGGGATTGCCCCGGACGACGCGGGCCGCCTCGATGTGGCCTCCGGGGTGGCAGACCACGGCGGTTTCTACGTCGACGCGAACACGGGTGAGGCCCGGCTGTTCGGGGCGGGCGATGCGCTCCCAGACGGGGTCTGGTTGGCTCAGCGGGATATCGATGTCGTTGTTCCCGGCCGCGGCACCGTCGAAGAGCCGCACGGCTTCGGGGAGGGTTGGGGCACGCAGGGTGAGCAGTTTGGCGGCGATCGCTCCTACCCCGAGGAGGACACCGGCGGCACCATCCGGGTGCCCCATGATGTGCGCGAGGGGTCTGACCAACTCGGACCTGAGGCGTTCGGCAGTGCGCCTGGAACCGTCACGACGGCGCAATCCACCGGCGCGGGCACTGGCAGCGAAGGAGGACAAGCGTGAGCGACCGCCCGCCTGCCGGCCGGACAGAGTCAGGGTACGTACCGTCGGGCGAGGCCCAGGGCCAAGGCGAGCGGTTCAGCGCGGCGCAGGTGGCCACTGCCTTCGGCGTCGAGGTGGAGCGTGTCCACCGGGCCCTGGCCGGCGAATTTAGCCTCCCGCCGGAAGCCTCTGTGGATTCCCGGCAGGCTCAGCAGTTAGCCGAGGTGCTGATTGGGGATCTGCCGCTGGATCGGCAAGAGGCGGCTCTTATGCAGCTCGGTGGGTTCACCCCTCGACGCGACCAGGCGTGGGGCATGGGAGAGACCCCGCCCGGTGAGGAGAGCGACCGTTTCGCCGCTTCTGCCGACGTGCTGGAAGATGAAGTGGCCAGCAAACGCGGGTCGAATGATCCGGCCTACCCCACGGGCTAACACCGATTTCTGACATCTCAGGGGAACGTCGCAAGCGCCCCCCCGCCCTCTCTAGCGAGACGGGGCGTCCGCTTGTCCAGAGATGAACCGTCCCGGCCGTATCCATCGACAACTCCGCCGACACGTTCGGCTCGTCACAGCGAACACGTTTAGGCCAGCTTGACGATCCTTCATAATGCCGGCCTACTGGGGCGGAGAGCCCATCGATGCCGAGCGAAGGAGCACTGCCGTGTCCATGACTGTCCACCAGCCAACCGTCCGCGACCTCGCGCTGGAGGTGGTGCGGCTTCGGGCCGAGACGCCGGGGTGCGCTCATGTGGCCCACTTCAACCACGCCGGCGATTCGCTCTCGCCGCGGCCGGTGCTGGACGCCACCATTGGCCACCTGGAGCGGGAAGCTCAGATCGGCGGCTATGAGGCGGAGGACGAGGCCCACGACCGGTTAGAGGCGCTCTACGTGTCCATCGGCCGGCTCATCAATGCGGCGCCCTCCGAGATCGCGGTGGTGGAGAACGCGACCCGCGCTTGGGACATGGCCGTCTACGGGATTCCGTTCGCCCCTGGCGACCGTATCCTGACCTCCGTGGCCGAGTATGGAAGCAACCTGATCGCCTTTCTCCAGATCGCCACTCGCGGCGTCAGTGTCGAGATCGTGCCGAACGATGAGCAGGGCCAACTGTCGGTTCCCGCCCTGGCCGAAATGCTTGACGATCGCGTCAAGTTGGTCGCCGTCTCCCACATGCCGACGAACGGAGGGCTCGTCCAGCCTGTTGTCGAGATCGGCCGGCTCGCCCGTGAAGTCGGCTCCCTCTTCGTGCTTGACGCGTGTCAGACTGTCGGCCAGCTGCCGATCGATGTCGAGGCGATTGGCTGCGACATTCTGTCCGCTACCAGCCGGAAATACCTTCGTGGGCCGCGTGGAGTCGGGTTTCTCTATGTCCGTCGCGACCTCATCGATCGCCTCACGCCGCCGTTCCTGGATATCCATGCGGCGACCCTGGTTACCGCCGATCGTTACGAGGTGCGGCCCGACGCCCGCCGCTTCGAGAATTGGGAAAGTAACGTCGCCGGCAAGCTTGGGCTCGGCGTGGCAGTGGACTACGCGCTCGATCTCGGTCTGGAGGCGATCTGGGCACAGGTCCAAGCTCAGGCCGATCACCTACGCCGGCAACTCTCGGTGATCCCGGGCGTCACGGTGCACGATCTCGGCGCCGTCAAGGGCGCCATCACGACCTTCACGGTCGCGGGTGTCCCGGCAGCCGCCGTCCGTGACGCACTTCGCTCGCAGGCAATCAACGTCTCCGTCTCCGACATCACCAACACCCGGGTGGACATGGAAGCCCGAGGG
>JADDPH010000062.1 GCA_016781925.1 Sphaerobacteraceae bacterium
CTAGAGCTGAATCTAGACTGTCCAGGGCAGCCGGCAACGGTTGCCCTGATTCGTTGCCCCCACCTCCGCTACCGACTCCGTCCTTGAGCATAAAGAACGGGGCGAAGTCCGGTTGCGGCACCACAGCCACGACCCGGTCGTCCTTGATTTCCACGCTCTGGAACACCAATTGGGCAAGACTGTTCCGCTGCTCCGCGGTCGCCGCCTCCCAGGCCGCCGGCAAGTCGCGCAGGAAAGTGGCCGCTTGGGCGAGGAGCCCTGAACGATGGGTCGTAGCGCGGAGACCCGCCAGCTCGGCTTCGAGCGTGTCCCGCTCCACGCGGTAATCGGCGACGTCTAGATCACCCCACTTGAACAACTGCTTGATCCGCTCCAGCCGCCCCGCAACCTCCCGGCGGCGCACTTCAGTGTCATCGCGCTCGGCACTGGTCTGATCGTAGACGTGGACGATTTGGGTCACCGTCTCCTCGGGCAGGGAGAACGTGGCGAGGTAGGCGGCGAGTTGGGCCTCGATGCCCTCCAGGGCAGCGGAGCGTTGCCCGCATTGCTTGCCCTGGCGTTCCTGATAGCAATAGACCCGGGCGTGCCCACGCCGGTCAGTGTGGAAGTGAAGCCGCCCGCCACACGTA
This sequence comes from Sphaerobacteraceae bacterium, assembly GCA_016781925.1. Classification (GTDB taxonomy): domain Bacteria; phylum Chloroflexota; class Chloroflexia; order Thermomicrobiales; family UBA6265; genus LC2-1. Next base: position 630 of record JADDPH010000062.1, read on the forward strand.
CCGCACAGGGCGAGACCGGAGAGAGAGTAACGACGATGGCGACGGTTAACCTTGCTCGCGTTGGCCGTCTGGTTTGCCGCCCGCGCCTCCTGGGCTCGCTCGAACAACTCGAGGTCCAGGAGCGGAGGGTGCGCACCCGCAACCCAGCCGCCGTTCCCGTCCGGCAGCTCGCCCACATAAAAGCGGTTCTTGAGCAGGCGGCAGACGGTGTCCTTGGTGAAGGGGTTTCGGCCGCGGTTGCCCGTCGTCCGGTAGCCGTCGGCGTTGAGTGCTGCGGCGACTTCCCGGTCGCTCTTGCCCTCGGCGGCCAAGCGAAAAGCGAGCAGCAGGCCGGGGTAGGTGTCCGGGTCCGGCACTACCGACTCCGAACCGTTCGGAGTGGCCCCGTCGGCGAGACCGCTCTTCTTGACGCCGAAGGGGAGTAGGCCGTTGGGGAGCCCCTGAGCCTTGCGCTCCGCCTTTCCTTTCTTCGTCTCGAAGCTGAGGTTAGCGCTGTAGTACTCGGCGAAGGCGGCCAGGGTGGCCAGGATGACCTTGCCGATGGGCGTGGTGAAATCCATGTTCTCGGCGATCGAGACGAAGGCGACCCTGTGGCCCTCTAACCGCTTGAGCGTCTCCAACGTGACGAGGATGTTGCGGGCGAATCGGTCGAGCTTATGGACTAACACCACGTCGAACAGGCCGAGTTCCGCGTCCTGGAGCATTTGAGCGAAGCCGGGACGTTTGGCGACGATATCGGTCCAGGCACTCCGGCCCTCATCGGCGTACTCCCGGACGATGGTCCAGTTGTGGGAGGTGCAGTAGAGCGCAGCGGCGCGGCTCTGCGCGTCCAACGAGTACCCCTCAGCTTGTTCCTCCCGTGACACGCGTCGGTAGACCGCGACGCGAAGTTGGCTCCCCGTCGTTTGCTGCCCCTGCCGTTTCATCGTTCGCCCTCCGGCGTGATCCCTCGAAGATCGCACGGGTCATGCATCTTTCGCACCTCTAACGTTCGGTTATCAACGACTTTCACCCTCTATGCAGCAAATTATATGATAATTTCATGATTCGAATCTCATTTAGAATAGAGATATCGATTATTGGTTAAAGCCAATGAGTTTTGGTAATGATCATAGCCGGCAGGCTTTCTGCGCCCTCGGCTAAAGCCGTCGGTCGTGGGCCGGCCAGGCCAGCTCCTAGCGGCCAATGTTGATCTGCCGCTCAGCCACATTCACCTGCACCATCGGCGTCAGCAGCCTGCGCACCTGCGCAAGCCCTCTGATGGCCGCCAGGTAGCGCCGCTGCGCCTTCTCCTGCCGTTCCTGGAAGTAGCTGGCGTGGGCGGGAGGACCGCCCCGTTGGAAGAACCGGGCAGCCTCGTAGTCCATATGTTGGACGGCCATCCAATTGACGACGATCCGTTCCACGAGCAGTTGCTCCAGCGCTGTTGGCGCATGGCCCTCCAGTTCGCTCCTCAGTGCGTTGAGCTTGTGCTGGAGCACGGTGCGCAGCAAAGGATCCTCGCCCGCGACGAGCTCGACCCAGACGCGTTCGGCCCCCACGCCAAGGTTCGCCACCGCCTGCCATGCCGCGGGTATCTCGTCGAGGATTCGCACCACCTGACTGAGGGCGGTCTCGTCCCCACCCGATGCCCGTTGCATCAAGACCGCCAGCGTCTCCTCGTGGAGCGCTGCATCGCGAGCGACAGATGCGACTGCTGGCATGCGTGTGGGCTCGCTCGTCTCGTTCGCCACGTTCATCGTATTTCTCCTCCGTCGCCACTCAGCGCGATGGTGCTGTCGGAAGCCCGCCGCGTACAGCGACCCCCGCGCGATTCCCTCGACTGCTTTATTGAAATCCGTCAGTGGGGCGTCCGCCCTGGCAAGGGCGGCCCGCGTCGCGGCCCATTCCACGGCGGCCTCGGTCCGCTCAGCGCGCGCGATCGCGTCCGCGTTCGCCGCGACCTCCCAGAGCACCCCGCCGCCCACGTAGCGGCTGCGGAGCCGGCCGCCGGCCCTCCATGCCCGCGTGTAGTAGCGTCCACCGCGGGTCCGTCGCTCCCAGGGCATGTGTTGTGTAACCTCCCTCGGGTTACCCCGGATCGCCGCGGTGCCGGTGTTCTCCACCCCCGGTCCGATACCCATTCGTTGGCCTCGCTGAGCGGAACACCCAGCTCCCGCAGCCGGCGCTTCGGTTCGTGGCCGGCGTGCCAGCTCATAGCGGAAAATTGTCTGTCTGCACGGCGTCGAAGATCAGCCTTACTGCTTCAATCCGGGCGGCGTCATGGTCGGCTAAGGTCGCAACAACCTCAGCCTTCTGGTCGAGCAGGCGCAGGGCGAGGTCCTCGGCCGATCTCGGACCACGCACGACAAGCCGATCTTCGTCAACCCGGACCTCGAGCCCGGCCCGAGCGGCGTCGATCAGTAACCCCATCACCGCACCCATTCGTGAATCTCCTGGCCGTCCTCCTGAGCCGCACCAGGGGAGGGGGGGTGTTATTCGTCATCGTTCGCGTTCGAACGCTCGAACACCTCCCGGACCCGCTCGGGCGTGGGTAGCGCCGTCATTGCTTCAGGAAGGGGGACACCTCGACTGAGCTTCGCAGGCTGGCCCTTGCGCTGCTCGCCGTTGACGAGCCAACCGCCGCGGAGACACCGCTTGACGCGGTAGCTCACGGTCGCCTTGCTGAGCTTGAGCCTACGCGCGAGCTCGGCCTCGCTGATTTCCTCGCCCTCGTTGACGGCCTCCACGGTCTCTCGCACCGCCGCCGTGACCCCCTCTGCGGCGGCGGTGTCAAAGATCGGGCTGAGCAGGTCGCGGGCGGTGGCATAGTCCTCGATCGAGGCCTCCACCCAACCCTCCCGGGTGCGCGGCCGCTGGCACTGGTAGAGGAGGGCGACGGTCTGGATGCAGGTGAGCAGTTCGCGGAAATCGCGCCGCATCCGAACCGCCGTCGCCGGCACCAACTCGGCAAGCACCGCAGCGAAAGGCACCGCCACTTGCCGCTCCCCGGCCAGCTTGAGCCAGGTCTGCAGGGCGTGGAACGGCGCAAGGTCGACGACCTCGGCACGGCTCGGCACCGCCCCCCTAGCGTGCGCCTTCAGAATGTTGCGAGTCTGTCGAGGGTCGTCGGGGATCGAAACCTCCAGCACGCGCGTTCCCATCTGTTCTCGCAACGACCGCGTACTCGTGGTGATCAGGCTCGTGGGCCCCGGTTTGACGATGTGCCGCGTTTGCCACCGGCCGGTGAGGGGGCTCTGCTCGACGACGTCGTACGCCAGGGAGTTGTCCTCGGCGAGCGATCTGACGGCCGACGCCGCAGGACCGTCCTCTGGGATCGAGTCCGCCTCGGAGTAGACGACGACCCGGTGCTCGAAGGATTCCTCTGCGTAGACGAGGGCGCGGGCGCTCCCCGCCTTGACAACGTGAATGGCCTCAGGCGGGACCAGTTCTGCAGCCGTGTCAACGGCGCGGTTCTTCCCGGCCCCACTCGGAGCCACGAACACGACGTTCATTGGGCGGAGCAGCAGTCGGGAGCTGATGCCGACATACGCAATGAGCGGTGGGTTGAGGTGCCCTGCGTAGCCGCGGGCCCGCATCACGTCGCGCACCCGATCTAGGAGGAGGGGGTCGGCAAGAAGATCGGCGGCCCCGGCAAAGGCCTGAGCAGCCGCCTCGTCCTGGGCCTCCCGCTCAATCTCGGTCCACGGCAAGGCAGTGGCAATCGCCTGCTGCCACCGCTCGGCGAACGCGTCCGGGTCGCTCACGTGCAACTCGCTCGGGTCTTTGTGCCCCTCCAAGCTCACGAGTCGGACCCGGTCACGAATGGACGATCCCGCGAGCCACTTTTTGACGGCCTCGCCGCCGCCGTCCGGCTCAATTAGCACGTAGATGAGAGGGATGCCATCGAAGTGCGGCGCGTCCCGATCTTCCCGCCAGGTGCCGGCGCCGGGAAGGCCGAGGGCTGGGACGCCGTGGCACCAGAGCGTGTGGCAGTCGCTCTCGTCCTCCACAAGCACGACGTGCCCGGCGTCCCGCGCTCGGTCGAGGAACGACAGTCCATAGAGCGTTGGCTTGCTGCCTGACTTCCACCGGAAGCGGTTCTCGCCGCCAAGGGCCAAGCGGAAGCGCACAGCCGCCTCGGTGCCATCAAGGTGACGATAAGGGACGCGGACGGTCGGCCGCCCATCGAGATAGATCTGCGTGACTCCGAGCGAACGGAGGAACGCCTCCGGCAATCCCTTCGCCTCGGCGTACTCCCCGAGGGTGAGCCCGCCGGAGTCCGCGTTCGAGTGTTCGCGCCCTGAGCGGGGTCGGGGATCACCCCCCTGTCCCCCGCCGTCAGCGGGGAACAGGTCCGGCGGTTCCAGCTTCATGGCAGCCACAATTTCCACGAAGGTGCAGCCCCGGAAGCACTTCATAAGGACGCGGCCGTTGGTGCCTTCCGCAATGCTCAAGCTGTTTTGCCGGTCCTCATGGGCTGGGCAACGTCCGGTCCAGCCCGATCCGTTCTGGCGGACGTTGTCGAGGCGGTCGAGCACCAGCTCGATAGGGTGCTCCCTAGTCATGCCAAACCTTCCTCCATCACCGCATCCTCCTCGACGCTGTCCTTGACCTGGTCATTGCCCGCGGGAGGCTCGGCGGCCGACATCGAATGGTTGGTTTGGACGATGTCGACCAGGAGGGCGGTCAATCGCACTAGCGACCAGCACGGGTCGCTGGTGGGAGGGCTAACGGAGTCAATCCTCGACACCAGACGCCTCCCCTACGACGCGTTGCCCTCGGCACGAGCCAGCCTGCAGGTCAACTAGGTGCTCCAGGGCTGCCCGGGGAATCAGCACCCGCCGGCCGAGCCGAAGTGAAGGGAGTTCCCCTCGGAGGACAGCCGCGTATGCACTGTTTCGGCCGATGCCAAGGACGCGCGCCGCCTCTGGCACGGTCAAGACGAGGCGGGATTCGCAAGTGTCGTCGCGCATCCGAAAGGCCTCCCTGCGTACCTAGACGGGACGACTCGTCCCGTCCTGTTCACGAGCATAGGGAGGTGAGAGGCCGATGAAGAGGCTGATTTACCCCGAGGGGTTGTTCCGTCCCGCGAGGATTTCGTTGCCCCGCTTGACGTGGTCGATCACCTGGTTCGATCGCCGCCGCTGGTCGTAGGCGTCGGACCGGAGCGGCCAATCGAAGCGTTCGGCAATCGCGCGATCGTTCCAGCCCTGTCGCTTCAAGAGGGCACACTGGACCGCAACTAGAGGGTCGATCGGCGGGCGCCCGCCTTTGCTGCGCTCGGGCTGGGTAGCGGCGATCATCTGAAAGGCGCGACGGACATCCTCCTCGGTAGTGGACGGCTCGACGGCGATGAGCCTTTGCAGGGGGATCGCCCCGCCGCGGACCAGGTACTCCTCCAAAAGCCCTCGCTCGTGGAGGATCGCTTGGATGGCGACGTTGACGTCGATGCCGTGCGGGGCGAGGTAGCGCCGCCCGAGTTCGGCGATGACCTCGCGCCACAGCCATCGCTCGTGCGTGAGGGCCACGTGCGGGTCCGGGTGGTCGGCAACTGGCGGGTTGAACATGGGCGGCGTGTCAGGCTCTGAGTCAACGGTCCAGGTTTCGAGGTTGACATTGGCAAGAGGCACGTTGCCAAAACTGACGGAGGGTAAATGGCCCACCGCCGCGAACTCCAGGAGTTCGGTTTCGGGTGGGTCGAACAGGACGCAAGTGGCCAGGAACGTGCTCCAGGATGCCAGGGAGACTCGTCGACTCGCACGAACTTGCAACTGCGGCGGGACGATGGCGTCATGGAGCTTGGCCAGATCGAGGTACCAGGGCCTGGTCACGGCCAGACGTACGGCTTCCTCCAAGGCGTCAAGGTCAATCTGATCGTAGATCGAGGGCAGCCGGCGATCCCCAGGGCTTGGAACCCGCACCTCGGGCTGGATCTTCCACCGCTCCCGCAAAGCCCGGATGGCATTCCAGACCAGGCCGTCCTTTAGGTAGAGTTGGAGGGTGATTTCGCGCTTGAAGGCCTGGACCCGGCGATCTGCCGACGACGGGAGTGGATCAGAGACCAATGCATGTCCTTTGTCCGATGCAAGAGGCACATTGAGCGCCGATTGCTCGCTGCTCACCCTGCGGCCTGACCTGCCCCCATTGTCGAATCAACTGACGCTGAGAGACCCGCCACACACTCAATCTGTCTCTCTCCGTTCAGGACACCTAGTATTCGCGACCCGCCTTTCGACATCATGCCATGTGAGCTATCATCTTTGGTTAGACTTTCGGCAGCACAACCGAGGGGTGGACGCCGAAGCCTTCTGAGGCGAGCAAGGTAACTCCAAGGTCCCGTTTCAAGCATGGGCAGAGGGATGTCGCCAGATGAGGCTGAATCGAGGGGATGGGCTGCTCCCCTTGGTCGCCCCCTGGCTGTTCGTTGCGCTCTGCAGCACCGGTTGCGTTGGTGCCACGTAGGACCTGCTCTACGCCGGCCCCTGCACCTTCCTCTTTGTCCGGATGCAACTCGCCTGGGTCCTCCTCGCTGCGCTCGCCGTTGCCGGGCGGGGGACTTGGTCACGACGTACGCGGGAGGCCGCCCACGTCGCCGTCGCCGACCTGCTCCTGGCGCTGCGGGTCACCCCGGCCGACAAGCAGGATTGGGCGCAGGTCGGTGTGCTGGCAGCGGAGGTGCAGCAGTTCACGGGGGCAGCGGTCGAGGTCGCCTTCGTCGACCAAGGCGACACCGGCGAGCACCCAGTGGCCGCCGCGGCAGAGCATGGGATCGCGGTGGCGGTCGTCAAGCTGCCCGAGAACAAGCGCGGCTTCGTGCTGCTGCTCCGGCGCTGGGTGATCGAGGAATCCTTCGCCTGGGCGACGCGCATCTGGTGCCTGGCCAAAGACTACGAACGCCTGCCCCAAACCGGCGCCGGGCTGCATTTCGTCGCCTTCGCCTGCCTGATACTGGGTCGGTTAGTCACCGCCGTCGCTCAAAGTCCATAACAGCTTCTAGGCCGCGTCAAGGTAAAGTACGGGGGCGGGCGGTGAGGGACCTGCTGGAAGGGGCGGGAGCGGGCAGACCAGCATTCTCGGTCTGCCCCGTTCGGTGAAGCCCGGGCGACCCACCTTTTGGCGCAAGCATCCTGACTGAAACCGCACCGTCGACCACGTCCTTGGACACCGGGGCACCCCACGAGGGAACGGCCTCTTTTCCCTTTCCGGCGCTGTGCTGCCGACTTGTCGCCCAGGGTGGGTGGCAGGAGCGTTCCCGGGCTACGTCAACGTCGGGTTCGGTCCAGGCAGCACCGTTGTTTAGCTGCCGGAGAGGAGTGCTCGATGGCAAGACCGGTTCGAACCAGCCTCGCTTCCGACGAATATCTCATCCTCGTCGGACAGTTTGCGTACATGGTCGCCTCGGTTGAGGGCTTGCTGATGTTCGACTTGAACGGCTTGAAGCAATATCTACCCGAACAACTCAGGTCAAGTAACCTTGCGGGTAAGTCAACCACTGGAATCGGTCAAGAGTTTCTGAAGTACTCAGTAGAGGTCGCTGATCCCGACGTAAGAGTCTATATCGAAACTGGTGGCCGACACCTTTGCGAAATTGCTCGCATCAGGAATCACGTGCTGCACGCAAGACCTGTTACATGGGAAGGCGTTGAGCAGATCCTCTATCGCTGGAGACCGGATGCTGGCGACTATTTTCCGATCACCAAAGACTGGCTTTCGGACCAGATTGACACCGCAGACATGCTAAGTGCCGAACTCAACCGCCTCCGCCCCTTACACAAACACACGGCATTTCGCGAAGGATCGGTTGACACTCAGAAGGAGTAAGTGGGCGGTTCTCGGCGTCTGAAGCCCGACGTGGACGTGTTTGCCCGTTGAACGACTCGGCGAAGGCGTTGTCGGTGGGCTTGCCGGGTCGAGAGAACTAGAGCCGGACCCCATTTCGGTAGGCCCAGGCGTCCAAGGCGTTGGAGGCGAACTCCGGGCCGTTGTCCATCGCGATCCGCTGGGGTACGCCCACGGTCCGTTTCAGGCCCTCCAGGATCGCCACCACCCGCTCCCCCGTCAACGAGGTGCCGACCTCGATCGCCGGACTCACCCGGCTCACGTTATCCACGAACGTCAAGACCCGGAAGCGCCGCCCGTCGATCAAGCTGTCCGTCAAGAAGTCGAGGCTCCAGCGCTCGTGCGGCCGGGTGGCGGGCGCCGGAAGCAGCTGGGGCGTGCTGACCCGCTTCTTGCGTCGCTTGACTCGAATCGTCAAGCCCGACAATGCGTACGGAACGGTGAGGCCCGGGCCCGACCGCCCTCTGGTCAGAGATCGGACGCGTCAACGAGAACCGTTACCCGGCCTGCTGCGCCCCCCTCGCGGCCGCTCGTGCCTCCGGCTCCGCCTCGGGTTTCGTCGCCAGGTCCCGGATCGTCTCCGGGTCGTATCGCTGAGCGAGAAGGGCGTTGAGCTCGGCGCCCAACAGGAAGACGATCCCCGTCATGTAGAGGAAGAACAGGAGCACGAGGACGCTGCCGACGAGGCCATAGGCGCTGCCTGGATTGGAAAATCGGAGGTAGAGCCCGAACCCCGCCGTGGCGAGAAGCCAGAGCACGGTCGCCAGGATCGAGCCGGGGGAGGCCCACCGGAACGATTGCTCCACGTTGGGCCCGGCGTAATAGAGAACCGCCAGCATCAGCGCGATCGCCGCGATCGCCACCGGCCACCGGGCGAGGTTCCAGAGCACGTCGAAGGCCGAGCCAAGGCCGGCCTGGTCGGCGATCCAGTGACCGATCCTCTGGCCGAAGACCAGCAGAACAAAGGCGACATTAACGAAGAGCGCCAGCAAGAGCGTGAGGCCCAACGTTAGGAGTTTTTTCTTCAGGAACGGGCGGCTCTCCTCGACGTCATACGCGCGATTGAACGAGTCGATCAGCGCGCCGACGGCGTTGGAGCCCGACCAGAGCGCCAGAAGCGCGGTCAGGAGCGTGCCCAGGGAGGCGCCACCCCCCCCGACCTTGGCGATCGCGTTGTCGACAATCGAGTTGAGCAGGTCCTTGGTGTTGGCGGGCGCGTGGTCGCGGATCACATCGCGCACCTGCTCGGCGACCCGGATCTCTGTCGCTTGGTTGACCAGGGCGGCGATAGTCACGGTCAGGATCAGGAGGGCCGGGATGGCGAAGACCGTGTGGTACGCGAAGGCCGCCGCGAGCGTGGTGATCTTGTCTTCCTTGACCTCGGCAAAGAGGTTTTTCCCCAGCGTCCTCATGGCCCCCGCCGACCGCCAGTTCATCGGCCCACGCCCGTCGGCCGTCGGTCCTCCTGACACCATCGCTGCTTCCTCCGCGGCAACCATTCCGGGCTTCCTCCCTCGCCGCCCCAGCCTAGTGCATGCGACGTGCCATCCAAGCAGCGGGCGAGACCGGCGAGGAGTACGGCCCCGGACAGCGGCGGGACAACACTCCGTACCCGGCACTCGATTCCGTCAGCGTCTCCACCGACGCGGGATCGGCGACCCGCTCCTATACTCCCATCCCGCGGGTGGCGGGTGGATGGACGACGGCCCGCACGGTCTCGTGGCTGCCGCCGAGCTCGGCGGTCGCGCCTCTCAGGCTGCTGCCTCCCGCCACGGCCATCCGCATGGCGTCACGCTGCTCCTGAGAGAAGGCGGGGACGGGGCTGTTGGTAGGTGCCCTAGCCTGAATGGCCACGCCAACACCGATCCCAGATCCCGGCGCAGAGGAGCGTGTCGGGCGGGAGAAGGCACCCGCGAAACCGACCCCCGTCGCGTTCACCGGTTCCGGAAATCGCCGTGGTGGGTTGACAAACACCGGAGAATGGGCGCCCGCCACGCTCTGCCCACCGCCAAAGCTCCGGCTGGTGCCACACCGAGGTTGGCTGATGAGGTGATGCGGGACGCCTCCCGTCCCTCTTCCCTCGTCCTGGTGTGGCACGGCCCCTGCTTCGGATCGGTCCGCGTGGCCTGTCGCAGCGCAATGGATGGGAGGCACCAATGGCAGACCGGTGCACTAACCCCAACTTCTGTCTGGCGCAACACGAGCGCGAGGTCCTGGCCCAGGATCCGCCGGGCAATGAGCTTGGCGGCGACATCGACATCTTCGGCGAGTCGGTGATGCTGCTTGGAACGCGGGCCTCGTCGGAGTGCCAGGTGGTGGCTCCCGATGTCCCGCGCAACCTGTTACCGAATCATCACGTCCGCAACGAGACTCGGCGCGCAGGTCTCCTCGCGCCAGTACCTCTGGAACACTTCCCATGATCCGCATAGCTGCCATGGCTGATGTCCATTTCGGGGCTGACGCCGTGGGAAGCCTGCGGCCCCACTTAACCCACCTCAGCGAGCGGGCCGACCTCCTGCTCGTGGCCGGCGATCTCACGCGGGTGGGGGATCCGACCGAGGCGATGCTGCTGCTCGACGAGCTGCGCGAGGTGCGAGTGCCGATCGTCGCGGTGCTCGGCAACCACGACCATCACACCGACCGGGCCGCTGGGATTACCGCGGCGCTTCGCGGTGCGGGCATCCACGTGCTGGAAGGGGGCAGTGTTACGCTCGACATCGACGGCGTCCGCGTTGGGATCGCCGGCGTCAAGGGATTCGGCGGGGGGTTCCTAGGCGCCTGTGCCAGCGACTTCGGAGAACCGGAGATGCGGGCCTTCGTCGGTCATACGAAGGAACGGGCGGCGCGGCTGGAGGCGGCGCTGCGGAGGCTCGAGTGTGACCTTCGGATCGCGCTGCTGCACTACGCGCCGGTAGCAGACACGTTGAAGGGTGAGCGATTGGAAATCTACCCCTTCCTCGGCAGCTACCTGCTGGCGGAGGCGATCGACCGGGCTGGGGCCGACTTGGCCCTGCACGGCCACGCTCACGCCGGGAGCGAGCAGGGGACCACGCCCGGGGGGGTCCCGGTCCGCAACGTCGCCCAGCCAGTTCTTCGGCGCACTCTTGCCATCTACGGCTTCGACGACGCAGGCAACCGTGGCCCCATCGACCTGCCGCCACCGCCGGAGTTGGCCGGGTGGCGCTACCTCGCCCATTAGGAGCCTGCGCATGTGCACACGACCCGACGCCCAAGGGAGACTGGCCGGGCCGCACGCGGAGCGGGCGGAGGAGGGCCTGCCGCCTGAGACGGCCGCGTTCTACCGTAGGATGATCGAGGCCCTGCAATCCGTCGACGTGCCGTTCTTGGTCGGCGGCGCCTACGCCTTCGCCCGCTACACCGGCATCGAGCGCCACACCAAGGATTTCGACGTCTTCGTGCGGGCGGAGGACGTCAACCGGGTGATGGCCACGCTGGCGGGAGCTGGGTGCACCACGGAATTGACCTTTCCCCACTGGCTCGGCAAGGCGTACCAGGGATCGGATTTCATCGACGTCATCTTTCGATCCGCCAACGGGCTGGCCGCGGTCGACGAGGACTGGTTCGTGCACGCCGTGCAGGACGAGGTCCTCGGGCTCCCGGTGCGCCTGATTCCACGGGAGGAGATGCTCTGGTCGAAGGCGTTCGTCATGGAGCGCGAACGCTACGACGGGGCTGATGTCAACCACCTGCTGCGTGCCACCGCCGCCGATGTTGACTGGCGCCGCGTGCTTCGGCGCTTCGGTGAGCACTGGCGGGTGCTGCTGAGCCACCTCGTGCTGTTCGGGTACGTCTACCCTGCGGAGGCGCGAAAGGTTCCGCGCTGGGTCATGCAAGACCTGCTCGGACGGGCCGGGGCGGACCTCGACGCCCCCGCCGTGGCCGAGTACGTCTGTCGAGGTTCCCTCATCTCTGGTTCGCAGTACCTCATCGACATTGAGGAATGGGGGTACCGCGACGGTCGCCTCCGCTCCAACGGCGGCCCGATGACGGGGGACGAGGTTCGGGAGTGGACTGAGACCCTTGACCAGGACGGCTGACGACCGCCCGGGAACGTTCCGCGGTCGTCCAGTTGCGCCTCTGGTTTTCGCCTCTAAGGTCGCGGCCTACAACCGCCGATTCGCGTAGCACCACGCACGCAAGCAGTTCGAGGTGGCTCGGTCGCGAGGGTGACCATACAGCAGCCTTGGCTTGCCGAGAACGGCGGTCGTGCTGGCGGCAGAACTTGGCGTCTCCTTTGACACTAACCGGCG
>JADDPH010000080.1 GCA_016781925.1 Sphaerobacteraceae bacterium
AATCTCGTCGGCGATCAGTTCGCCACGATCGTACGCATCCTTGATCCGCCGTCCGAGCGCGGTCTCCGCGGCGATCGCGGCCCGAAAGAGGTCGCCGGTGGACGTGTGGACGAGCCCGAGCCGCGGACCCAGGCGCTCGGCCTGGGTCCCTTTCCCCGACCCTTGCGGACCCATGAGAATCACGTGCATGAGGAACAGGCCTTCAGCTATCAGTCCCGGGTATCAGCTTTCCCCCCGTCATCGATGCCGGTCCACCGAGCATCGCTTCTGGAGGCAAGCGCCTTCGAGCAACGGTGGATCGGCAAGCGATGGCTGAGGGCCGATAGCCAAGAGCTAGCGGATGAATCCTTCGTAGTTGCGCATCATGAGCTGCGCTTCAAGCTGCCGCATCGTGTCAATCGCCACGCCGACGACGATCAGCAGCGATGTCGAACTCAGGAGCAGCGTCTGGACATTGGTGATTGCGGCAGCGACATACGGCAGCACCGCCACCGTCCCAAGGAACAAGGCGCCGATGAGCGTGATCCGCGTCAGCACCCGTTGGAGGTACTCAGCGGTGTTCCGTCCCGGTCGCACGCCGGGCACAAAGGCCCCCTGGCGCTGCAGGTTCTCGGGAATCTTCTGCTGCTGGAAGACCACCATGGTGTAGAAGTAGGTGAACCCCACCACCATGAAGAAGTAGATGACGTTGTACTGGAAGGTATTGGGGCTGAAGAACCGCGTCAGCGTTCCGGCAAAACTTCGCACCGACCCGTTGTTTGAGCCCTGCAGGAAGCTGGCGATCATCCCCGGGAAGACCATGATGCTGACCGCGAAGATCAGCGGGATCATTCCAGCCGAGTTCACCTTCAGCGGGATATGGGTGGTGTTGCCGCCGTAGACCCGTCCCGACCGGACGCGCTTCGCATGATGCACCGGGATCCGTCGCTGCCCCTCGTTGATCAGCACGACGCCGACCACGGTGAGGAGACCAATCAGCAGGAAGAAGACGATGCCGAAGACATTGTTGGTCGTCGACCCGCCCGTGACCAACGAACCGATCGAGCCTGGCATTGAGGCAACAATGCCACCAAAGATGATGATGGAGACGCCGTTTCCGACGCCGTTCTCGGTGATCAGCTCACCGATGAAGACGAGCAGCATCGTGCCGGCGGTCAAAGTGAAAAGAATCGCCAGCGTCGGAAGGAACGTGTCTGCATCAAAAAGCCCGAAATTGGCAATCAGCCCTTCACGAGCGAAGAGGAGTGCCTGGCCATAGCCTTGAAGGAGCGCCAACGGAACGGTGAGCCAGTGGGTGTACTGGTTGATCCTGTTCCGCCCCTGCTGCCCTTCGTTCGACAACTCCGTCAGCCGGGGGATGATCGGCGTCATCAACTGGGTGATGATTGAGGCGGTGATGTACGGGTAGACGCCAAGCGCAGCGACTGAGAAGTTGGTGAGTCCACTGCCAGAGAACAGGTTGAGCATCCCCAGCAGCTGGCTCTGCTCGACGTACGCGCGCAGGCCCTCCCGGTCCACGCCGGGTACGGGGATGCTGGCGATGAACCGGAACGCCGCCAGCATCGCCAGGGTGAAGAGGATCTTGCGGCGAAGATCCGGAATCTTGAAGGCGTTGACGACGGCCTGCAGCATGGCCCTAGACCTCCTCCGCCACCTGGTTCGGGGTTGACGCGTGCTGTCCCGCTACGGCCTCGGCCCGGCTCGGACCGCCCACCTTGCCGACCCCAGCGTCCTTCAACTCCGCGTTGAGGGGAAGACGGCGACTCCGCGGCCGAGCACTCACCCAGCGATCGGTCCGCTCTAAGACCTCGACGGTACCGCCGGCGGCGGTGATCCGTTCTCGTGCTGCCCCGGAAAAGGCGTGAGCCGCTACCACGATGGGCGCTGTCAACTCGCCGCCGAGGACTTTGACTGGAAATTCCAAGCCCCGCGTCACGCCGCGCTCGTAGAGGAACTCCGGCGTAATGGGACCATCGGCCTCCAACTGCTGGAGGCGCTCCAGGCTCACGACCTCCCAGGGCGTCTTGTAGATGTTGGTGAAGCCGCGCTTATACGGCAGCGCCTGCTGGATCGGAAGCTGGCCACCTGCGAAGCCCGGACGGGTGCCACCGCCCGAGCGGGCGTTTTGGCCCTTGGTTCCGCGGCCCGCCGTCTTGCCGTGGCCGCTGCCTTCGCCGCGACCGACGCGCTTCCGCCGGTTGTTGCTGCCCTCGTTCGGGCGTAGGTCGTCTAAACGCAGTGGCATCGTCGTACTCTATCTTCCTCGGGTCGTGCCCGCTGGGCCCGCAAAGCCCGTGCTAGGAATCCGTCCCGCTTTGGCCAATTTCCTCGACCTCGACAAGGTGCCGGATTTTCGTCACCATGCCCCGGATCGACGGGGTATCTGGGCGCTCCACGGTGTGGTGCAGTCGCCGAAGCCCAAGAGCCTTGACGGTCCGCTCCTGGTCGCCTGGCCGCCCGATGGTGCTTCGGACCAGCGTGATCCGCAGCATGCCGTCAGACGGCATCACCTGCTCGCTCATCCTTGCTCACTCCTGCGGCCACGCCCGGGACCAGTCGCGCCACGACCTGGACCGCCAGAACCGCTCCCACCGCGGCCTGGTCCACGACCAGGGACGCCGGTGGTCGGTGCTGGACCTCCCTGATGTCCACCGAGGCGCCGCTCCGGCACTCGGGAGGCAGCCACCGCTTCACCCGCACCCGGGTAGGGCCGGCGCAGAGCACGCTCCCGCCGCCGTCGCGCGGCGACCGCATCCGTCGACTCCAACTCTTGAAGAGCCTTCAAGGTGGCGCGGACGACGTTAACCGGGTTGTTGCTGCCGAGCGACTTGGTCAGGATGTCCTTCACCCCTGCCGCCTCGACCACAGCGCGCACGCCCCCTCCCGCGATCACGCCGGTGCCCGGCGCTGCCGGCTTCAGCAGCACCCGGGAGGCGCCAAACGACGTCTGCACCTCGTGCGGGATCGTGGTGCCGTCCAATGGCACGGTGATCATGGTCTTCTTCGCGGCCTCGACACCCTTTCTGATCGAGTCCGGCACCTCACCGGCCTTGCCGATGCCAGCTCCAACACGACCGCGGCCGTCACCGACAACGATCATGGCGCCGAAGCTGAAACGGCGGCCGCCCTTGACCACCTTCGAGACCCGATTGATTTGAACGACGCGCTCCTCGTAGTCGCTGCCGCCTTCATCATTGCGACGGCGCGATCCTCGATCGTCGCGGCTCCGATCCATACCCATGCCCTACTCCGTCCACTGATGCTCGTGCACCGGATACCGATCGTCGGTCGGCGACATGCCGGGACGCCTAATCCGGAATTTTGAGTGTCTAGAATTGAAGACCAGCCTCTCGGGCGCCCTCTGCGACAGCCCGAACCCGGCCATGGTACAGGAAGCCGCCGCGGTCAAAGACAACGGCGTCGAATCCCGCCTCCTTGGCCCGCTCCGCGATGACCTGGCCGACGACCTTGGCGCGTGCCGCCTTCGCGGCACCCTCGCCGGCCCGCTCCTTCACCTCCGCCTCCAGGTCGCTGGCCGCGACCAGGGTGTTGCCGACGGTGTCGTCGATCACCTGGGCGTAGATGTGCGCCGAGGAGCGGAACACGTTCAGGCGGGGCCGCTGGGTCGTCCCACTGACCTTGGCTCGGACGCGAACGTGTCGCCGCTTTCGGATGCTTAACTTCTTCCGGAACTTCACGCGTGGCATGATTTGCTCCTGCGTCGCCGTGGCGAGCAGGCGAGTGTCGAGCAGGAGAACCCTCAATGAAGGGATCTCACCAACCCGACGCCTCGCCGCCGGCCTACTTCGCCTTACCCGTCTTACCGGCCTTGCGGCGGACCACCTCGCCCTGGTAGCGAATGCCCTTGCCCTTGTAGGGCTCCGGAGGACGCTGCCGGCGGATTCGGGCGGCCTCCTCACCGACCGCTTGCTTGTCGATTCCCTGCACCGAGATTCGAGTGATCCCATCCAGGGCGTAGGAGATGCCGGCCGGGGGCTCCATCCGGACCGGGTGCGAGTAGCCGACGTTCAGCACCAGGACCTTGCCGTCCAAAGCGGCCCTGTAGCCGACGCCTTGAATCTCCAGATCCTTGCGGTAACCCTCGGTCACGCCAAGAATCATGTTGTTCAACAGCGTGCGTGTCAGACCGTGCAGCGAACGGTGCTCCCGCGCGTTGTCCGGCCGGTCAACCACGATCATGCCGTCTTCCCGAGCCAAGGAAATGTCCCGGCTAAACGTGGAGGCCAGTTCCCCCTTCGGGCCCTTGACGCGAACCATGTTCTCAGCATCGATCTGGACGTCGACGTTGGCCGGCACCGTAATCGGCCGGCGTCCAATTCTCGACATCGTCGTCTCCCTTGATCCCCGCGGCTGTCCCGTCCCCGTGCGGGAAACGGGTCCCAGACCGTCTACCAAACGGTGCAGAGCACCTCGCCGCCGATCCCTCGACGTCGCGCCTCGTAGCCGGAGAGCACGCCCTGCGGAGTGCTCACAATCGCGATCCCCAGGCCGCTGCGCACGCGGGGGATAGCATCTCTGCCGGCGTAGACACGCAATCCGGGCTTGCTCACCCGCTTGATCTCCCGGATGGTGTGTCGCTTATCCGGACCGTAGCGCAGTGCCACTCGAAGAAGGTTTTGAGGACGCTTTTCGATCACCTCAAAGTCGGCGATGTATCCCTCTTCCTTGAGGATCTTCGCTATGGCAACCAAAATCTTGGTGGCCGGCATCGTCGTTTCCGTGTTGCGCGCCATTCCGGCGTTCCGGATACGCGTCAGCATGTCACTGATCGGGTCGTTCACACTCATCCGTGCTATCTCCGTCTCGAGGCCGTCAGCCGGCGGTTCCGAACCGCCCGCTCGCGCCTGAGTGTTCTATCCTGTCCTACCAGCTTGACTTGGTCACGCCCGGGAGTCGACCCACGGAGGCGAGTTCCCGGAAGCAGATCCGGCAGACGCCGAACTTCCGCATGTATGCCCGGCCGCGACCGCACAGCTTGCAGCGGTTAACGGCTCGCACCTCGAACTTCGGCGGCCGTTGCGCCTTGACGATCAACGACTTCTTCGCCATGTCTTCTCCTACCTCCATGTCGATCGCCAGACGCCAGTCGTCGCCCTGGCCTGACCCGTTCCGTGCCGTCTCCGTTACCGCTCGCTCCTGGCGAACGGCATGCCCAGCATCGTCAGCAGGCGGCGGCCTTCCTCGTCGTTCCGCGCGGTGGTGACGAAGCTCATCTCCAACCCGCGGGTCTTGTCGATGCGGTCGTAGTCGATCTCCGGAAAGGCCAACTGCTCCCGAAGACCCAGGGTGTAGTTGCCTCGCCCATCGAATGAATTCGGCGAGACACCGCGGAAATCGCGAATCCGCGGCAGCGTGATCTGAGTCAGGCGATCCAAGAACTCGTACATCCGTGGGCCGCGAAGGGTGACCATCGCGCCGATCGGCATCCCTTGACGCAGCTTGAACGCCGCGATCGACTTCTTGGCCTTGGTCACGACGGGCTTTTGACCCGTAATCGCCGTCAGGTCCCCAACTGCCGCGTCGATCGCTCGGGCATTCTGGACCGCTTCGCCCAACCCGATGTTGATCACGATCTTCTCGAGCTTCGGCACCTGCATCACGTTCTTGTAGCTGAACTCTTGCATCAGCGCCGGCACCATCTCTTCGCGGTACCGGTCCCGCAGACGGGCCATCATGTCACCTCGCTCGCCGTTCGACGGCCTATTCGCCGCCGCGGCACTGTTCGCTTCCCAACGTTAGCGTTACTCGCCTGGTCTGCCTCATCAGGCGCTCAGGCCGCCATTCCCCTTGAAAACGTTCCGAGCACACGCCTCAAACCGGTCAAAGTTACGCAGCCGGTCGTGGAATTGTCTGCTCGCACTTCTTGCAGTAGCGCTCGTTCTTGCCGTCCGCGTTCTCCCGCACGCCAACCCGGGTCGCCTGCTTGCAGTTCGGGCAGACTAGCCGCACGTTCGACACGTGCAGCGGAGCCTCGACCTCCACGATCCCAGCCTGGCGCGCCCGGCCACGCTTGATGTGCTTCTTGACGATGTTGACGCCCTCAATCACCACCCGGTCACGGTCGATCAGGTTGACCCGAACGATGCCGCGCTGCCCCTTGTTCCGTCCGCTGGTGACCAGGACATCATCGCCCTGACGAATCTTCCGCATGACCCCGTTGCCTCCGTCCGTTCTGCGTCCCGCGCCCGGTCCCTAAAGGACCTCAGGGGCCAGCGAGACAATTCGCATGAACTGGCGCTCGCGCAGCTCGCGGCCCACAGGGCCAAAGATGCGCGTTCCACGCGGCGCGCCCTGCTGGTTGATGAGGACAGCCGCGTTGTCGTCGAATTTGATGTGGCTCCCATCCCGGCGGCCGTACTCCTGCGCCGTTCGCACGATCACCGCCCGAACGACATCGCCCTTCTTGACACCCGCGTTCGGCTGCGCCTGCTTCACCGATGCGATGATGGTGTCGCCGACGCTGCCGTACTTGCGGGCCGACCCGCCGAGCACGCGGATGCACATGATCTCCCGTGCCCCGCTATTATCCGCGACGCGGAGCCGCGTCTGCTGCTGAATCACCGCTTCGCCCTCAACCTGGGCGCCGCACCTCGCGCCCCTACCGTCGTCCAACTACCGTTCCGCCGTGGATCGGTTCCGGCGGCTCATTCGATTTAAATTTGGACCCCGCGCTGCATGATCTCCCGCACGATCCATCGCTTGCGCTTGGAGAGCGGGCGAGTCTCTTCGATGCGGACGATGTCCCCTGGCTTGCAAAGGTTCTGCTCGTCGTGCGCTAGGAACTTGCTGGTGCGGGTGATCCGCTTCCGATAGAGCGGGTGCCGCCTCACGTAATCCACGGAGACGACAACCGTTTTCTCCATCTTGTCCGAGACGACGCGACCGACCTTCTGGGTCCGCTGCTTCGTCTGATAGGGATTCGCTTCGGCAGCCTGCCCCTGGGGGGCCGCCGTCTGCTCATCGGTGGTCGTTGCCGTGCTCGTCGTCGCGTCCGTCATGTATCGCTCTCCGCTTCGGTCCACTGGTCACCGGTGGGCCCGTGCGCGCGTTCCAGTCCGTCTAGCGGTACCGGCTCCGCTCGCGCTTCGTCGTCTTTGGGCGCGGCGCCTCGCCGGCGCGAATCGCCTCGTCCAGGACCCGCTCGGTCCGGATAGTGTGGATCCGCGCGATCGTCTTCCGGATCTCCCGGATCCGCGCGGTTGCCGTCAGGTTGCCCACCGCTTCCTGGAACCGCAGGTTGCGCCACTCCGTATGGAGCTCGGTGAGCCGTTGGTCCAGTTGTGCCGCGTCGAGGGGACGAAGTTCGGCCACCTTCATGCGGTCACCTCCTCGGCCACCGCCGGCGTGCCGGGCGTCTCCCGGATCACCGTGCGGCACTTCATCGGCATCTTCATCGCGGCCCGGGCGAGAGCCTCCTCGGCCCGATCCTGCGGCACGCCCGCCACCTCGAACATGATCCGGCCCGGCTTGACAACGGCAACCCAGAATTCTGGGTTGCCCTTGCCGGAGCCCATCCGGGTTTCAGCCGGCTTCTGCGTTACCGGCTTGTCCGGAAAGATCCGGATCCAGACTTTACCGCCACGCTTCAGGTAGTTGGTGATCGCGCGGCGGGCCGCCTCGATCTGGCGGCTGTTAACCCAAGCAGGCTCCAGCGCTTGCATCCCGAAATCACCGAAGGCGATTGAGGACCCTCGTTGAGCCTTCCCGGTCATGCGGCCACGCATCATCTTGCGATGCTTGGTCCGCTTAGGCATTAACATGGCGGTTCCTCCTCACGAAGCTGTCAGCCTTCGGCCGTCAACTGTTGCGTCTTCATAGTCCAGTGGGCTCGGTATCAGTGGCACAATCAACGCCCTGTTCATCGCCGCAGGCAGCAAGCCGAACCCTCTTCCTTTAGTCAGCCGGGAGCGCCGCCAGATCCGCGGTGAGCGTCGCCTCCGTCACCGGGCGCCGCTCCGGAACCACGTCGCCTCGGTAGACCCAGACCTTCACACCGATCCGGCCGTACGTGGTGTGGGCGTGGACGACCGCAAAGTCGATGTCCGCGCGGAGGGTCTGCCGGGGTACCCTGCCGTCCATCTCCGAGACGCGCCGGCTCATCTCGGCGCCACCCAGTCGCCCGGAGAGGGTGATCTTGACGCCCTTCGCCCCGCGCCGCATGGCCTGCTGAACGGCGTGCTTGATCGCCCGTCGATACGCCACGCGGCGAGCAATCTGCTCGGCGATGCTCTCGGCGATCAGGCGCGCATCGGTCTCGGGGACCTTGATCTCCTCGATCTTGAGGTGGACCTTCTTCGAAAGTTCCTTCTCAAGCATCCCCCGCAACCGCTCGACGTTAGCCCCCTGCTTTCCGATGACGATACCGGGCTTGGAGGTATGCAGGGTCACATCGACCTTATTGGCAGCCCGCTCCAATTCAATCTTGGAGATCCCGGCCCGGCTGAGGTCCTTCATGATCAGCCGTCGGATCTTGAGATCCTCATGGAGCTGGTCGGTGTAGTTCCGCTCTGCGTACCACTTGGATTCCCAGTCCCGAATGATGCCCAACCGAAAGCCAATCGGGTTGACCTTGCGTCCCATTAGCGCGTCTCCCTGTCTTCGGCGACGACGGTGATGCTGCAGGAGCGCTTGAGGATTGGACCGACCCGACCGCGCGCCCTCGGCTGGAATCGCTTCAATGTCGGGCCGTCGTCGGCGTAGATGGACTTGATCCAGAGGTCTTCCGGATCCAGATCGTAGTTGTTCTCCGCGTTGGCGGCCACGGACTTCAGCAACCGCTCCAGGTCCGCCGCCGTCTTCTGCGGAAGGAACCGGGCAATCGCGATCGCCTCCGATACCCGCTTGCCGCGCACCGCGTCCACCACCAGGCGGGCTTTGCGCGGCGACACGCGGACCGATTTCAAACTTGCGGTCACTTCCATTCCGCTACGTCCTCTCTCCGGTGACCGGCGTCTACCGGCGCGCCCGGCGGTCGGCGTCTTTGCCGTGGCCGCGGAACGTGCGCGTCGGGGCGAACTCGCCGAGCCGGTGCCCGACCATCTGCTCCGTGATGAAGATTGGCACGTGCTGCCGTCCGTTGTGGATCGCCACCGTGTGCCCGATCATGCCGGGGTAGACGGTCGAGGCGCGTGCCCACGTCCGGATCACGCGGCGCTCATTCCCCCGGTTCAACGTTTCAATCTTCTGCTGCAGCTTGGGGTCGATAAACGGCCCCTTCTTCGATGACCTGGACACGCTTTCCTCCGTGGCTCTCAGCCGTCAGATCTCAGTTGCTCCGTTCCGCTCCCCGCAACAGCTCCGCTGACGTCCGAGAGCTGGTGGCGCGCGGCTCCTCTAGCGGCTCCGTCCGCCCTTCCCGCGGGTCGGCCGGTGACGAACGATCATGTTCTCGGTCCGCTTGTTGTTTCGTGTCCGCTTGGTCGCGGGCTTGCCCCACTTCGTCTTGGGATGACCCCCGATCGGCGCCTTGCCCTCACCACCGCCGTGCGGGTGATCGCGGGGGTTCATCACCGAGCCGCGAACGGTCGGGCGCCGGCCCATATGGCGGCTCCGCCCCGCCTTGCCGATCTCGATGTTCTCGTGATCGACATTCCCGACCTGCCCAAGGGTTGCCATGCAGTTGAGGTGAACGAGCCGAACCTCCCCAGACGGCATCCTGACCTGCCCGTAGGTTTCAGTCTTGGCCATGAGCTGGGCGGACGTTCCGGCGGAACGGACCATCTGCCCACCCTTACCGGGCTGCAACTCGATATTATGGATCTGCGTGCCCGTGGGAATGTTCCGCAGCGGCAGGGCATTCCCCGTCCGGATCGGGGCGTCCGGGCCGGCGACAACCATGTCCCCGACCTTAAGACCGACCGGTGCGAGCATGTATCGCTTTTCGCCATCGACGTAGAAGAGCAACGCGATCCGGGCTGACCGGTTTGGGTCGTACTCGATCGCCGCAATCCGAGCCGGGATGCCCAGCTTGTTGCGCTTAAAGTCGATGATCCGATAGAAGCGCTTGTGCCCGCCTCCCCGGTGCCGCGTCGTAATGCGGCCCCGGTTGTTGCGGCCTGCCGTCTTCTTCAGCGGCTCAATCAGGGCCTTCTCCGGCCGCTTCTTGGTGATCTCCTCGAAGGTACTCACGCTCATCGAGCGGCGTCCCGGCGAGGTCGGCTTGTACTTGCGAATCGCCATGTTGCTCCTCCCCTCGCCTTAGATCTGGTCGAAGAGGTCGATCGTCTGGCCGGGCTCCAGCGTCACATACGCCTTCTTCCAGCCCCGCTCCTGCCCCTCGATCCGGCCGCGGCCGCGTCGCAACCCGCGCGCCCGGGCCTTCGGCTTGACGTTCAGCGTGTTGACCGCCTTGACCGTGACGGAGAACGTCTTCTCGACGGCCTCCTTGATCTGAATCTTGTTCGCCTCGGGCAACACCTCAAAGGCGTACTGGTTCTGCGTCATGAGGTCGGTGTTCTTCTCGGTGATCAGCGGACGGCGGATGACGTCTTCAACGCGCAAGCCGCTCATGCTAGGCCTCCTGGGCGGGCGCGGTGGCCGCGACCGGCTGCTGATTGGCGGCCAGGCCAGCCAACCGCGCGAGTTTGAAGGGGCTTGGGGTCCGCTTCTCTTCCGGCAGCGCCCACAACCCCTCGATGACAGGGATGGCTTCCTGCATGACGACCATCCGGTCGTACTTCAGCCCGTCCCGCACGTTCACCATCCCGGCGGTGATGACTTCGACATCCAGCAGATTCCCCGAGGCCTTGTAGACGGCATCGGAGCTCGCCTTGTCGGGAACCACAATCAGCACCGAGCGGGCCTCCGGCAACGCCGCGAGCACGCTCTTCATGCTCTTCGTCCGGGGCTCGATCGCCGCCAAGCCCTGGACCACGGTCAGCCGATCGTCCCGCAGCTTCGCCGAGAGGACGGATCGAATGGCAAGGCGGCGCATCTGACGGGGCATATCCTGCTCATAGGATCGCGGGTGCGGACCCCAGACGACGCCGCCCCCCTTCCACTGAGGGGACCGGATCGATCCCTGGCGCGCTCGGCCCGTTCCCTTCTGGCGCCACGGCTTGCGGCCACCGCCACTCACCTCGCCCCGCGTTAGGGTGTTGTGCGTTCCCTTCCGGGCGTTGGCTTGTTGGCGCAACAACGCCTGGTGCATCACCGAGATGTGAGGCTCAATGCCCCAGACCGTCTCATCAAGATCGGTCTGGGCCACCACCTGGCCCGCGGTATCGTAGACATCTATCTGCATCATCGTGCTCCGTCACTTCCAGACTCACCCATGCACAAGGTCGGGCCAGTCCTATTTCTTCTTCTTGTCCTGGCCCTTGACCGCCCGGCGGATCAGTACCTCGCCATTGTTAGGGCCGGGCACCGATCCTTCTACGAGAAGCAGGTTCCGCTCGACATCTACCCGCAGCACCTTGAGGCTCTGGACGGTCACCCGCTCATTGCCCATGTGACCCGCCATCCGGAGCCCCTTGAAAACTCGGCCGGGGGTCGCGCTGGAGCCGATCGAGCCGGGAGCCCGGAGCCGGTCAGACTGACCGTGGGTCTTCGGGCCGCCCTGAAAGCCATGCCGCTTCACGCCGCCCTGGAAGCCGCGCCCCTTTGAGGTGCCGGTCACGTCCACCAACTCACCCTCGGAGAAGGTGTCGGCGGTGATCACCTGGCCCACCGTGAAGTCGGCGATGTTGTCGGCCTTGACCTCTCGCAATGTGCGAGACATGAAGCCGCTCGCCTTGCGGTGGCCCTGCTCCGGCTTGTTGAGGCGCTTGTCGAGCCCAAAGCCCACCTGCACCGCCTCGTAACCGTCCTTCTCGGCTGTCCGGATCTGGGTCACCACACACGGTCCGGTCTCGATAATCGTCACCGGATGCACCAGGCCCGTATCGTCGAAGATTTGCGTCATGCCGAGCTTCCGCCCGACCAATCCCTGAATCATTGGCTCTCTCCTGGTCCGTCAGGACGCGCCGGCAGCACTCACACCACCGCCGCCTACAGAGCGTGACCTGTTTCCGGACCTCAGACGCCGAATTGCTTCCAGCGCCTGAGGCCCGGCATGCCCACTACAGCTTGATCTCGATGTCCACCCCGGCCGGCAAATTGAGCCGCATCAGGGCGCGGATCGTGTTTCCGCTGGGCTCCAGGACGTCAATCAGCCGCTTGTGCGTGCGGATCTCGAACTGCTCCTGGGAGTCCTTGTCGATGAACGGTGACCGGATCACGCTGAACTTCTCGATCCGCGTCGGCAGCGGGATGGGACCCGCCACCTTCGCCCCCGTCGATTCCGCCGTCTCCACGATCTTCCCGGCCGACTGGTCGAGGATCTTGTGGTCGTACGCCTTCAGGCGGATCCGGATCTTCTGACTCGGCTTACGCGCGACCATGAACCTCTCCCCTTCGTGCCTTCAGTTCGCTGGATGCGCGAGCGTCAATCGCTCGTAAACGTTCGACGGATCTACTTGGTGATAGCGGTGACGACGCCGGCCCCGACGGTC
>JADDPH010000117.1 GCA_016781925.1 Sphaerobacteraceae bacterium
TGTCAAGCTTTGCTGAGTCGTAGTGGCCGCCCGCCCTCCGCTGACGCAGGCTCTCGTACAACACGACCGCGCAGGCTACCGAGATGTTCAAGCTTTGCACCATGCCCATCATGGGGATCACGATGCTGCCATCGGCACTCGCGATGGCCTCGTCCGTGAGACCTCGCATCTCATTACCAAACACCAGCGCCGTGGGGCGGCACAAGTCAACGTCGTAAAGATTCCGGCTTTCCGCACCAACCGCGGTCGCCAGAACCGTGCAGCCTCGCGCCCGGAGAGCGGCATAGCAGGCTTCAATCGAATCATGACGGATCGTCTCGATCCACTTGGCTGCGCTGGCGGAGGTCGTCCGGGCAAATGCCTGTTCGGGCGGCGTCTCATTCCTGTACACCAGATGCACCGCCACCACCCCGACCGCATCACAGCTGCGAAGCACGGCGCTTGCATTGTGCTGGTCGTGGACGTCCTCAAGCACCACCGTCAGGTCTGGCTGCCGTCGCGCTAGGACATCCGACACACGTTGGCGACGGCGGTCCGTCCGGGGAAAACGGCTGGTCTTTGGCGGTTGCCCCGTGGGTTGCCGCCGGCGGTCGGCAGCTTCCGTGCTCGTCATCAGTCTCCCCGCGATGTCCTCCACCAAGACCTGGCTGACCCTTCTTCCCGGCCATTCGAGGAGCGAACGCCGACCGCGTAGAACCGGCGCGCTGAGAACTTTTTGAACTCTCGTTCAGGCCATGACACCGGCCGACTGTGGACGTCACCAGCCGTCTGGCAGGCGGATCAGCGCGCCTTAGACCTTTGCTGCTCGTCGAGCCTGCTGCTCATTCCGCCGCTCCTCAGTGGGCATCAACGGATCGATGACGACGATGCCCAAGCGGTCGAGAACAAACCGGTTCATCGTCGCCGTGACCAGGGCCGGGACCACCAGCGCCAACGGAATCACCAGCAGGCCGCCTACCACCACGATCGCGGTGAGAACGACCAGGATCATGATGGAACGGACCGGCGCGGCACCGATGATGACGAATGCCCGCTTAATCGCGTCCGTGCCTCTGAGATCAAACAGGCCGGTCAGCGCGAGGGCGGCAAGCGTGATGCCAACCGCCAAGACAAGCAGCACCGTCCACAGCGGAACAAGCACACCGAACCGGCTGCGACCGCCGCCATAATAGGTGACATTCCACGCCAGCACTGCGATGACTGGGAGCATGATTGCCGTGATGGCAAGCGCTGGACGCAGCGTCCTTCGGAAGGCGGCGACCAACTCGGCAAAGCCCGGTCGGCTCGTGCTTCGCCGCGGATCCGTGAAGGCAAACAAACTCGCCGTGGCTCCCGGAACAACGAGGAGCAGGAGAAGCCCGATCCACCCGAGAAGAGCCGCGAGACCGAACGGCATGGCGGCGAAGATCCACCATCCCACCGTCGCCGCCGAGAACGGTATGAGATGCTCAAAAGTATCGGTTAGCCCTCGCCGAAGGATACCAATTCCCCGCACGGTCCCTCCCGCGATGTGCGCTGATCCCCAGGTGCAAGCAGTTTCACAGCAACTGTACTCCAGCCAGTCGAACGGACCCGAGCTGTTCCGGGATCTGCACTCACTCCCGAAGCGAATCCGGGGTTCTGCACGGTGGTCAAGATTGGTGGGTCGCCGGCATGCCGTTGCTTGAGGCATCCACGTCGAGATCGGCGACAAGGCGGAGCACAAACCGAGGATCAAACCTGCTGGCGCACCAGCGGCAGGACCATGTGCCCTGCACTCGACGTGGGGTGCAACGGCCGCAGCCGGGACAGGCGTACAGGTAGCGGAATGGGCGACGCTGGACGGGAAGGAGGCAGGTCCGAATCTCCTCAAGCGTGGCTCCGGTGAGCGCTGCCACCCGGTCGGCGATCCGGTCGTAACCGTGCCGCGCGTGCCGCCGGTGATCGCCGTCGAGCCGATCACGCATGTGAATCAACTCTTCAGCGACCACGATCTCCACTGCCCGTGGCTGGGAGCGATCGATTCGGGCCAGGTTAACGAGCACCAGGTGCTCATTGCACCGGGGCAGGTAGGCATACGCGCCGCCCAGGGAGGAGGAGATCCGGCGGCCGAGCCAGCCACTGAAGGTGCGGCGGCACGTGGTGACGCGGAGGCGATCCGTCGGCAGCGACAAGACATTGAGATAGTGGTGGAGTAGACCGCGCGTCTCCTCATCCGGCACGTCCGCCAGCATCAGCGTTCACATTCACGTTCCGCGGCCATCCCGGCCGGTCCCTGAACGTCCAGGCATGGCTCCCCGCTCGGTATCACGACGCGGGCACCGACCGCTAATCGAGCCGCTATCATCAAGATGTCACCCCGTCAGCCACGTGCACTCGAATCTCCCGCCACTATTGCTGCAGGATATTGGGACACTCGGTACATCGGCAGCCGTCCGCAGTCCGGGTCCTGGCGCATGTCATCGGATTGCCCGGCACATCCTCGTGCCCGCTCGCCCCTGAGCGTGTAGGATAGGCCCTCGGCGGTGGGACCTGCTGCAGCATCCATAGGGACGGAGGGGACGTGAGCGACGGGGGGCTTCAGGAGGCAGCAGAAGGCGAAGCGCCAAGGGAGTATCGCATCGCCTCGATTGCGGGCGACGGCATCGGACTGGAGGTGCTTCCAGCTGGCATCGCCGTTCTTGAGGCGGCCGCCGGGACCAGCTTTCGCGTCGTTTGGGAGCACCTGGACTGGGGCACCGATCGCTATCACCGCACCGGCGCGATGATGCCGGCAGACGGAGTTGACCAACTCCGTGCCTACGACGCCATTTACCTGGGTGCCATCGGTGATCCTTCCCTGCCCGACCACATCACCCTCTGGGGCCTGCTGCTGCCAATTCGCAAGGCGTTCGACCAATATGTCAACGTGCGACCCGTCCGGCTGTTGCCGGGCGTGACCGGTCCCCTTCGCGCGAAGGGCCCGACCGAGATCGACTTCGTCTGCGTGCGTGAGAACACCGAGGGGGAGTACGCTGGCGTCGGCGGCAGGGTCCATCGCGGCACCCAGTACGAGGTAGCCCTTGAGACAGCCGTATTCAGCCGCTTCAACGTCGAGCGGGTGATGCGCTACTCGTTTGAGTTGGCCCGGACCCGGCGCAAGCACCTCACCAGCGTCACGAAGTCCAACGCCCAGCAATTCTCGATGACGATGTGGGACGATGTCTTTGACCTGGTGAAGCAGGACTACCCTGACGTTGCCACAACCTCGCTGCTGGTCGACGCTGCCGCTGCGCTCATGGTGCGAGCACCCGAGCGCTTCGATGTCGTGGTCGCCAGCAATCTCTTCGCCGACATCCTGACCGATCTCGGTGGAGCGATCATGGGCAGCCTGGGGCTGGCTCCAAGTGCCAACCTTGACCCCGACCGCCGGTTCCCCTCGATGTTCGAGCCAGTCCACGGTTCAGCGCCCGACATTGCCGGGCAGGGCATTGCCAACCCGATCGGCGCTATCTGGGCGGGAGCCATGATGCTCGAGCACCTGGGACAACCCGCCGCTGCGGCTCGCATCATGGCGGCCGTCGAAACAGTCTCAGCTGACCCCGCGTCCGCCACCGCGGACCTTGGCGGCTCTGCCTCCACGACGCGGGTGACCGAGGCAGTGATCGCCCAGCTTTCAACATGACCCTTCCCTCTTCCGCCTCGCCCCAACGGGGAGCGGCGATTCGACGGCCGTCGGACCACGGGAGATCCACCGTCACGCGGGCGCCCCGCGCAGGAGCAGATTCGTGACAAACGCCAAGATGAGCGGCGCGATCGATGCGCCCCCGGACATCGTCTATGACCTCATCGCCGATCCGGCGCGACTCCAAGAGTGGGACGTGACCTACGAGGGAGGGTCGCCACTCCACCCGGATCGAGAGGGCACACCGACCTTTGAGATCGATCGCACGTTGGCCAATCGGGGCATTCACCTCTCTTGCCGGGTGATCGCGGCGGAGGCGCCCACACTCTTCGCCTTCACGTGCACCGGCTCGGCTGGGGAGATCGTGCAGGAGAGCTTTACCCTTGACCCCTCGGCGGACGGCGGGACGACCATCGTCCGCGAGGCGGTCTATGAGTTGCCAGGGCAAGACCTGGGCGTTATCGCAAACCAGACGTACACCCAGGCCACGGAGGAACGATCCATCGAGCAAGCCTTCGCCCGCTTGAACCGCTTGATTGGATCGTCGGCATCGACCGACCGGCCAGCCGTTCCAGGTGAGACGGACACCCGCAGTGAGGACACCGGCACCATCAGTTCCGAGGAGCCCTACACCGCCCACGCGAAAGACGACCAGCCGCCGTCGCGCCCAACGTAGCGATGCGGCGCTCGCTACCCATGCCACGTATCGCGGCCTGCGCTTGAGTGACATGCCGATGACTCGCGAACCAGGGTCGTGGTGATGGCCACAAATGCGACCGGCCGGTCGGCAATCGAGACGCCGGAGGAGCACTTCGGCTTCCCCAGCGGCACGGAGCGGCGGCTGGTCCGCTGGCCCTCCATGCTCAGGTATTTCCAGCGCCTCGCCGAGGCCTCCGACCGGCTCCGATACGAGGAGCTGGGCGTCGTCGACGGTCAGCCCCTCGTACTCCTTACCATCTCCGCTCCGGACAACCTCGACCGGGAGGGGGAGCTCCGGGAGGTGCAGTCTCGGCTCGCTGATCCGCGCCGGATCCTGGAGGTGGCTGACCGGCAGCGACTGCTTCAGACGGGCCGCTGCGTCTGCCTGATCACATGCTCGATTCATGCAACGGAGGTCGGTGGGGTTCAAATGACCCCGCATCTGGTCCATCGGTTGGTTACCGGTGAGGACCCGGAAACCCTCCGCATCCTCTCGGAGGTCGTCCTGCTCCTCGTGCCCTCCTTAAACCCCTACGGCATGGAGTTGGTCGCTGACTGGTACGAGCGCACCCTTGGAACGCCGTACGAGGGGACCCCGCCGCCGCAGCTCTATCATCGATTCGCGGGGCACGACAACAACCGCGACTGGTTCATGCAGGCGCTGCCCGAAACCCGTCTGGTGGTCGAGCGCATTCACAACCGGTGGTGGCCCCACATCGTCTATGACCTCCATCAGATGCAACCCAACGGGCCGCGTTACGTCGTTCCGCCCTTTGTCGATCCCTACGATCCGAACGTGGACGCACTGCTCCAGGCGCAGATCAACCAAATGGGCGCCACGATCGCCGCGGAGTTGACGGCGGAGGGCAAGACCGGCGTCGCCACCTCAATCATCTTCGATGCCTACTCTCCCTCCCGGGCTTACCAGCTCTACCATGGGGGCGTCAGAATCCTCTCAGAAGCGGCCAGCGTGCGCATCGCGACTCCGATCACCCTCACCAGGGACCAGTTGGCTGAGACGCGAGGATTCGAGCCACGAGTCAGCACGCAAAACCACCCCCTCCCCTGGCCCGGCGGCACATGGACCCTACGCGACATCGTCGACTACAACCGGATTACGGCCTGGACAGTGCTCGACCATGCTGCCCGCTATCGAGATCACTGGGTGCGCAACTTCGCGCTCGTGCAGGAGCGAAGCGTTCGGCGAACATCACCGTACGCCTACGTGGTTCCGCCAGAGCGTATGCAGCGAGATCCAGGAACCGCGGTGGAGATGCTACGCATCCTCCAAGCGGGCGCGGTGGAGGTCGAACAGGCGGAGCGAGCGTTCACCGCTGACGGCGTGGACTTCCCAAGTGGCTCATTCGTGATCCGTATGGGTCAGCCATTCGGGGGCTTCGCCAAGACCCTCCTGGAGGTGCAGCGCTATCCGGACCTTCAGATCTACCCCGGGGGACCCCCGAGGCCGCCGTATGACATCACCGCCCACACCCTTCCACTCCAGATGGGCGTCAGCGCAGTGCGCGTCGAAGCACCGTTCGTGGCCGTCTTGAGACCAATTCCGACGGTCCCGTTGCCCGAGGGAGGCGTGGTGGGGGCCGAACCAGGAGCGCCCTCGATCCTCATCGGGTCCGAAACCAACGCCGGCGCGCGCCTCGTCAACGAGTTGTTTGCGGCCGGGGCGCAGGTCGGGCGGGCCACAACGGCGGTGGCGGTGGGAGATCGCACCTTCGATCCTGGTGCCTTCGTTATCACGGGTGCGGCAGTGGCAACCATCGATCGGCTTGCGCGGAGGCTGGGCTGTGCGGCTTACGCTGCTGCTGTTCCCAACCAGGTGCAAGTCCAGCGGCTCAGCCGCCCGCGCGTGGGCATCTACCACTCTTGGCGCCCCCACGCGATCGATGCCGGCTGGACGAGATATGTGCTCGAAGAGTACCGGTTCCCGCACACGGTCCTGCGCGATCGTGACGTCCGGCAGGGCAATCTTCGCTCTCGCTATGACGCCATTGTCCTGCCCATGGAGGGCGCGAAACAGATTTTGGAGGGGAACAGTGCTACGGGGTATCCGCCGGAGTACGCGGGCGGGATAGGCGACCATGGCGCGGCCAATCTACGGCGGTTCGTTGAAGATGGCGGCACCCTGATTACGCTAGACGCCGCCTGCGAAGTCGCGATCCGCCACCTCTACCTGCCGGTCACGAACGTGCTGGACGGGGTTCGGCACGAGGAGTTTTATTCTCCAGGATCCCTGCTCCGGATTTTGATCGATCCGCTGCACCCCGTCGGCTGGGGGTTCGAACGGGAGGCGGCGGCAATGTTCGTCTCGTCACCCGCGTTCGATATCCGCGCTGCCACCGGCGTCGACACCCGCGTCGTCGCCCACTATCCCCTCGCCAACCAACTGCTATCGGGGTGGATTCGGGGAGCAGAGCGGATTTCCGGTCGCGCGGCTGTGGTGGACGTGGCCGTCGGACGGGGCCGCGTCATCCTCATCGGCCTGCGCCCCCAGTTCCGGGCACAAACCCGCGGCACCTACCGTCTCCTCTTCAACGCCCTGTACGCATCGACGCTGCAATCATGAAGAGGGTGACGGGGCCAGGGTTCTGGCGACCGCGCAGGACCTCAATCCCGCGGGGAGCCTGGTGACAGTCCCGCCCAGGGACCGTGTTTCCGTCACGGCGCGACCACACGTGCTGGTTGTGACTGATGACCCGGGACTCAAGGAGTTTTTGTCCGAAGGTCTGGTTTACGGTGGGTTCTGGACCAGCACCGTCGCCAACGCGCTCCAGACGCTGGAGGTCTTCCGCCTTCGCTCCTTCGACCTTGTGCTAATTGATGCGCATCTGGGCGGGATGGGCGCGTTAGAACTGCTGAGGCGCCTTCGTGGCCGCTCAACCCGCGCCCCGCAAGCCGCCAGAACAGACGTACCGATCCTCTTGGTGACGGATGAGCCGGCAGCCGCTGACCCTTCGGATGCTCGGGAGTCGGGTGCAGACGGCATCTTGACCGCCCCGATCGAACTGGAAGAGATCGTCCCCCGGCTGCACCAAATCATCGAGGACTGGCGAGCAGAACATCCTGGGCGCCCAATGGCCGACGCGGCAGCGCAGGGAAAGCCGGATAACTAACGGCCCATCTCGCTGGGGATCAGCACCCCGCCAGTCCAGAGGCTGTTTCGCTTGGCGCTCCTAAACGGCGCGCTGCACGGGCTAATAGGTGGAGACTGCCATCTCTTCCAGCGTGCCGGTGACGGAGAAAACCACACGCTCGCAGATGTTCGTGACGCGGTCGGCAATTCGCTCTACGTTGTGGGCTGCCCAGAGCAAGCGGGTGGCGCGATTGATGGTCGACGCGTCGGCCAGCATGTAGGTCAGCAACTCCCGGTAGATCTGGTTGTAGAGTTCGTCTACCTCGTCGTCTCGCCCCACCACGGCCCGCGCCGCCTCCGTGTCCCCCTCAATAAAGGCCGTGATGCTGTCGGCGAGCATGGCCCGCGTCAACTCGGTCATTCGGGGCAGGTCAACAAGGGGTTTCAAAAGGGGCTCGTCGGCCGTCTCAATCACGATCTTGGCGATCCCAGCGGCGTGGTCGGCCATCCGCTCAAGATCGGTGATGATGTGGATGACGGCGGCGATGATGCGTAGGTCTCCGGCCATGGGCGCCTGTGTAGCAATCACAAGGAGTGCCCGCTCCTCGACGCGCCACCGATGAGCGTTGATCAACTGGTCCCCCGCAATAATCTCGCGGGCGACCGGCACGTCCTGCCGAACTAGGGCGGCCATGGCCCGAGCCACGGCCTTATCGACCATACTCGCCATCGCCACGACATCATCGCGCAGTTCTTGAATCTGGTGCCCGTAGGCGATTCGTGTCATCTCTCAATCCCCTCCGCTTTCCCCTGGAGGAACGTGCTGCACGAATTAACCGAAACGCCCGGTGATGTAGTCCTCTGTGCGCTGATCGCGCGGATTGGTAAAGAGTTCACGCGTCGCACTCGCCTCGACCAGGATGCCCTGGCGCCGCTCATTGAGCGAAAAGAAGACCGTCTGGTCCGAGACGCGGGCCGCCTGCTGCATGTTGTGGGTCACGATAATGATCGTGTACTGGCGCACCAAATCCCGCATCAGGTCCTCGATCTTAAGTGTTGAGATCGGGTCGAGCGCGCTGGCCGGCTCATCCATCAAGATCACGTCCGGGTTGACGGCCAGCGTGCGGGCGATGCATAGGCGCTGCTGCTGTCCGCCGGAAAGAGCCAGCCCGCTGTCTTTCAGCTTGTCCTTGACCTCATCCCATAGCGCCGCCTGCCGAAGAGAGCGCTCGACCAACTCGTCGGTGTTGCGGCGGATCCCGTTAATCCGTGCCCCCCAGGCGACATTCTCGTAGATACTCTTGGGAAAAGGATTCGGCTTCTGAAAGACCATGCCGATCCGGCGCCGCACCTCCACCGGATCGACCTGGGGCGAGCAGATGTCGTGGCCGTGGTACTGGATCGACCCCTCCACGCGCGCACCCGGCACCAGGTCGTTCATCCGGTTGATCGACCGCAGCACGGTGCTCTTGCCGCAGCCAGAGGGGCCGATCAGCGCGGTGACGTGATGCTTCGGCACGTCGAAACTGACGTCGGCCACGGCATGGAACGTGCTGTAGTGGACGTTGAGATTGCGGATCGAGATGACGTTGTCCCGACGTGTTTCCGCGTTCGCTCCACTCGGTGACGGCGGGATCACGACGGCTGCCGGGGCAATGCTGATGTCCCCGGGGTTCCTCATGCGGTCGGCCTGGGTCTGGCTCGCCATGAATTTCACCACCTCTTGCTGAACCGTTGACGCAGGAAAATGGCAATCCCATTCATCCCGAGCAGGACAACCAGCAGCACGATGATACCGGCCGCCGCGAGGTCTTTGAATTCGTCCTGGGGCCGGCCCGTCCAGTTAAAGATTTGGATTGGCAGTACGGTGAACTGATCGGTCAACTTCGCCGGGTTGAACGCGATGTACCCTGCCGCACCGACAACCAGCAGTGGCGCGGTTTCACCGATCGCACGTGATAGGGCGAGGATCATTCCGGTCAGAATTCCCGGTAACGCCGCTGGGAGAACGTGGTGGCGGGCCACCTGCCACTTGGTCGCACCGAGCGCGAAGGCGGCCTGCCGCAGCGAGAGGGGGACTGCCCGAATGGCCTCTTGGCTGGCGATGATGATGACCGGGAGGATCAGCAGCGCCATCGTCAACGCCCCGGAGATCACGCTTCGGCCGAACCCGAAGAGGTTCACGAAGACGCCCAAGCCGAGCAACCCGTAAACCACGGACGGCACGCCCGCGAGGTTGCTGATATTGGTCTGAAGAATCCTGGTCCACCAGTTCCGGGGCGCGTATTCCTCAAGGTAGATCGCGGCACCGATGCCGACTGGCAGCGCAACGATGGCCGTCAGTGAGATCACCCAGAGCGTACCCATGAGGGCAGAAAGCAAGCCGGCGTTCTCGGGCTTCCGAGACGGCATTTCCGTCACCAACCGCCAACTCAACCAGTCATAACCGTCAAGCGCGATCGACACCAAGAGCACCCCCAGCACAATCACCGCAAACGCGGTGGCGCTGGCGAACAGTCCCTGCATGAGGCGGCCCCGCAGCTCTCTCCGCCGGAGTCGCTCGTCGGCACCGCTAGCTTCCAGCACACCTTGGCGCGCAGCAGCCGCATTCACTGATAGACCTCCCGAAAGCGGGCCACCATTCCCTGGCTCACGATATTCAGCAACAGGGTCATGACAAAGAGGGTGGCGCCCACCGCGAACAGGGACAGATACACCCGTCCTCCAACCGACGTGTCACCACTGATGACGGCCACGATGTAACTCGTCATCGCTTGGATCTGACCGAACGGGTCTGGAACAAGATTGGGTCGCGCGCCCGCCGCCACCACAACGATCATGGTCTCGCCGACGGCCCGCGAGATGGCCAAAACGAATGACGCGAAGATGCCCGACAGCGCCGCGGGGACGACGATGCGGGTCGAGACCTCGAGTTTGGTGGCCCCCAACGCATATGCACCTTCCCGCAGCGCTCTCGGGACCGCACCCATGGCATCTTCCGAGAGGGACGCAACCATCGGCAGGATCATGATCCCAACGGCGATCCCCGCCGACAGCGCATTGAAGACATCGGTCTGCGGGAAAATGGGCTGCAATAGATTCGGCGTGATGAACGTGAGCGCGAAGAAGCCGTAGACGATCGTCGGTACGCCCGCGAGGATCTCAAGCGTTGGCTTCAGCACCATCCGAGCCCGCTCGGGCGCGTATTCGCTCATGAAGATGGCGCTCATCAAGCCCAGCGGCAAGGCCACGGCCATCGAGATCACCGCGATGAGGAGGGTGCCGGAAACCAGGGGCAGCACGCCGAATTCACGATCAAAGAGAGCAGTCCACTCCGTTCCGGTGTAAAAGTCGATGGGCGAGACGAGTCTGAAAAACCTGACCGCCTCAACGATCAGAACGAAGACGATGCCGATCGTGGTCACGATCGAGAGGGAACCGCAAAGGAAGAGAAAGACGCCGATCAACCGCTCGGAGAGCTTCCGGCTCTTGGCTCCCCTGAGATCGAGCACCGGTTCATTAGGTGGCGCCGCGGCGAGTGGCGATATTCCCGGTGCCGCCGCTTGCCCAACCAATCCGTTCCTCATGGAGTGGTGTCCTCCAACGATCATACGGGACGGCTCCCTACTGCCCCTGCCGGCAGTAGAGAGTCCGTTCCACCGATCGGCACGTGCCGTGGACGCATTGGCCTTAGGACTCGGGCGTTGCCGCCGTCGCCGAATCTGGCTCGACGGTGCCTGAGATCACGCCCTCAAGCTTCTGCTGAGCCTCAGCGTAGTCGGAAGCGGGAGCCGCGATGTAGCCCACGTCCTCGGACAACGTGCCTGTATTGACGATGTAGAACCGGAGGAACTCCTGAACCTCCGGCCGAGTCAGGCTCTCCGCCTTGACATAGATGTAGATAGGACGTGAGAGCGGCTGGTACGTGCCGTCGGCGATCGTCTCCAGGCTCGGCGCGACGCAGTTGCTAAGATCGTTCTCGGTAGCCACCGCGACCGCGTTCAACTGATCCTGGTTCTCGACAAAATAGGCGTAGCCAAAGTAGCCCAGCGCGTTCTCGTCGCCGGCCACGCCCTCGACCAGCACGTTGTCGTCCTCACTCGGCGTGTAATCGGTCCGCGCCGTGACATCCTCACCGAGGATGACCTCGTTGAAGAAGTCAAAGGTCCCCGAGTCGGGGCCAGGTCCGTAGCGGCTGATCTCCTCGTCCGGCAGCCCCTCACCCAGGTCGGCAAAGGTCGTCACATCACTGCCTTCGGTCCAGAGAGCGGCAAGCGATTCGACGGAGATGCAGGTCAGTGCCGTGTTGTTCTTGTTGACGACAACGGTGATTCCGTCGAAGGCAACTTCGAACCGGTAGTACTCGACGCCGTTCTCGGCACAAAGCGCGGCCTCCTCGTCCTCGATCAGACGGGACGCGTCGGCAATATCGGTTTCACCGTTGCAGAAGCGCTCGAAGCCACCACCGGTTCCGGAGATGCCCACACTCACCTGCACATCCGGGGCAACGCTCTGAAACTCCTCCGCCACGGCCTCGGTGATGGGGCCAACGGTCGAAGACCCATCCACCTCGATCGAGCCCTCCAAATCAGCCGCGTTGGCGGGAGGCTCGTACGGAGTGACCGTGGCCGACGGGGTCGCCTCCTGAGCACCGACGCGAAGTGCTGGGGTGAGCGCGACCATCGCCAGCAGAATCACGAGTAGCCGTAGCGGCGACAGCGACCAGGGGGTGAACTTGATCCTCATCATATGTCTTGGTCTCCTCCGTTGAGCGGGCCATCTATGCACAGCGACCATCGCCGCGCTATTGTCCGGGCGACCATCGCCCGATAGTTCTGGCACCGCCGGTCCGGTTCGGACCTTCATTGGCACCCTGAACCCTGGG
>JADDPH010000039.1 GCA_016781925.1 Sphaerobacteraceae bacterium
CTGAGGGATGAGGGGGTGACCATAAGGCGACTGTTATGCCCCGACCCGTACAAGGTGACCCGGCCGTAGCTCGCTCAAGGCTGCGAGGACATTTGGGACGAGCGGAATCAAGTCCTGGATGCGGTTTGTCGGAGCAATCAAGACGATGATGCCAAGTCCGGCCGTTGCGACAGGCTGCTGATGTTCGAGACTTCGATCCACGGTAAGCAATGCCCCGAACCCAGCAGCGGCAGCGCGACGTAGCAATTCACCGTTCTTAGCACCGGCCCAACCCATCTGCTGAACAGTTCGCACGTCATGCCGGGGCAGCGATGACATCAACGTCCGCGGCAACGACTCATCGAGGAGAACGAGCACCGGCAACCAGGAGAGCATCAAGCGCGTATTCCAACGCGGCCACCGCCTGATCACGTCTAACCGACGGGAACGCATCAAGAAACTCGTCGAGGCTGTCACCGGCCGCGAGGTAATCGATCAGATTCCGCACGGGCACCCGGGTACCGACGAATACTGGGGTGCCGCTCAGAATTTCCGGATCCGCGTGGACAACATCATCCAGCGTTTCCATCACTATCCGCTCCACAAGGTTGCTTCAGATGACTGACTCTTGGGAGTGGCCCTCAGGTGCGTGGACGAGTGGTTGGCATCCTTTCCAACAACCGTCCGTCATTGCCGCCCAATCCTACGCCACCCGGAGGTTTCCGCCGCCGGCGGGCAGGAGCGCCACGTCGAGAACTTCGTCGAGGGTAGAGACCTGGATGAGTTCCATCTCCGTCCGGACCACCTCGGGCAGCTCCGAGAGGTCCTTGGCGTTGCGGCGCGGCAGCAGGAACGTCTTGATACCACCGCGGTGAGCGGCGAGGGTCTTCTCCCGGAGGCCGCCGATCGGGAGCACCTTGCCGCGAAGCGTGATCTCCCCGGTCATCGCGACATCCTTGCGGGCCTGGCGTCCGGTGAGGGCCGAGATGAGGGCGGTGGCAATGGTGATCCCAGCCGAGGGACCGTCCTTCGGGATCGCGCCGGCTGGAATGTGAATGTGGATGTTGCGGCGGTCGAAGTAGCCTGCCTCCAGGCCGTAGGCGGCGGCTCGGTTCCGGGCGTAGGAGATGGCAGCTCTCGCAGACTCCTGCATCACGTCACCGAGCTGGCCGGTGAGGATCAGATCGCCCTTCCCCTCCATCAACATGACCTCGATGGAGAGCAAGTCCCCACCGACACTGGTGACCGCCGCGCCGGTTGCCACCCCGACCTCATCCTGCTCCTCGGCGAGTCCGAACTCGTAGCGCGGCACGCCCAAATAGCCGGAAACGTCGGCGGCGTCGACGGAGATGGTTTCCGGCGGGTCGTCCCCAGCGAAGCGGCGGGCGACCTTGCGGGAGAGCGAGCCAAGCTCCCGCTCCAGGTTCCGAACGCCGGATTCTTCGGTGTACTCGCGAATCACGCGACGGAGCGCGTCATCGGTGACCTTAAGCTGCTCGGGGGTGAGGCCATGAGAATCGAGCGCCTTCGGTAGCAGGAAGTTGCGCGCGATGGCGAGCTTCTCAGCCTCCGTATAGCCGGAGACCTCGATCACCTCCATCCGATCCCGGAGGGCCGGCGGGATCGGCTCCAGGAGGTTGGCAGTGGTGATGAAGATCACCTTGGAGAGATCGAACGGCACCTCCAGGTAGTGGTCGGAGAAGGCAGCGTTCTGCTCGGGGTCCAGCACCTCCAACAGGGCCGAGGAGGGATCACCGCGGAAGGTGTCTGAGCCGACCTTGTCGATCTCGTCCAGCACCAGGACCGGGTTGCGGCTCTTGGCATCGCGCAGCGCCTTGACGACGCGGCCGGGCATTGCGCCGACGTATGTCCGGCGGTGACCACGAATCTCGGCCTCGTCGCGCACGCCGCCGAGCGACATCCGGACGTAATTGCGACCGATGGCATGCGCGATAGAGCGGCCGAGGCTGGTCTTGCCAACCCCTGGAGGGCCGACGAAGCAGATAATCGGGGCACGGAGGCGGTCACCGGCCAGCTTGCGGACGGCGATGTACTCGATGATCCGCTCCTTGACCTTCTCCAGCCCGTAGTGATCTGCCTCCAGGATTTCGGCGGCCTCGTTGAGATCGAGCCGGTCCTCCGTCTCAATCGCCCATGGCAGCTCCGTCAACCACTCGAGGTAGGTACGGATCACGCCGATCTCTGGCGAGAACGGGTGCTGCTGCTCCAGTCGCTCCACCTGGACCAGCGCCTTCGCCTGGACCTCTTCCGGCATGCCGGCGGCCTCGATCTTCTGGCGCAGCTCGCCGGCCAGGCTCTCTTCGGCACTCCCCTCGCCAAGCTCCTTCTGAATGGCGCGCATCTGCTC
Organism: Sphaerobacteraceae bacterium; assembly: GCA_016781925.1. Classification (GTDB taxonomy): domain Bacteria; phylum Chloroflexota; class Chloroflexia; order Thermomicrobiales; family UBA6265; genus LC2-1. The sequence continues at coordinate 2,348 of JADDPH010000039.1, forward strand.
CCGGAGGAAGTACTCGCGCTGCTGCTTGTCCATCCCGGCCTGGGCCTCGGTCTGGATCTGCTGCCGCAGATTGAGCACATTGAGGCGCTTCTGGATGATCACGCTGAGCCGGCGCAGCCGCTTGATCGGATCAAGCAACTCCAGGAGCTCCTGGCGCTGCTCGGCGGTAAACTCCGGCGAGAACGCAATCAGGTCGGCGAGCCAGCCAGGCTCGTCGACACTGCGGACCATCGTCAGGACCTCTTCCGGCACGTTTGGCAGCATCGAGATGTAGCTCTCAACCTGCTCCAGCACCGCCGACATGGCCGCCTCAGCCTCGGCCGTGGTGTCCACCGGATCATCCCGCCGGGTGACACGAGCGACTACGTAGGGCTCTTGCTGGATGATCTCCTCGACCACTCCGCGGGCCAGTCCTTGGAGAATGACGTGGGCGTGCCCCCCCGGGCGGGAGATGCGCTGGCCCACTTCGGCGATCACGCCGACGGAGCAAAGCTCATACTCCTGGGGCTCCTCCTCATCCGGCGTCCAGCCCTCCGGGGCAGCCCCTGGGGCATCGGCGGCGTTCACCGGCCCGTCCGAGCCTTCGTCGTCCAGATCCGCCAGCGCGTCCGCCAAGGCATCGGCGACCAACTCGCGGAACTCGCCGTCCGCCTCGATCCCGTCTCCCATCGTCCCGGCCGAACCATCATCGCCCTTTGGCAGTGCCGGCACCGGACGCTCGGTCAGCACAAGCACATGACGGGGCGAGAGACGGGCGGCCCGATCCAGGACCATCGCCGCCTCCTCGTCCTCGATGGGGAAGGGGATCGACATGTGGGGCAGGAGCAGCGTTTCCTCGACTACCAGCACTGGCAGCGCCACCGGTCGGCTTTTGGGCACCTTTGGGCGCACAGATCGGCTGCGGGCCCTTGGCTTGGTCACAGTCGCCTCAGGTGCCTCTTGTGATTGGGGGTTCGCAGCCGACGTAGCCTGATCAGCGGTCGCCCGGTCCTCAAGGGAATCCTGGCCCGTGTCGGAAGGCTTCGTGGTCGTGGTAGTTGTGCGGGTGGACGCCTTTTTGGGCGAAGTGCCGGACAGCATAGCCTCGTCTTTCACGGATGGCGATTCGCGCCGGAACCGCGCGGAGGAGATCAGAGTCGCCCGGCCCGCCAGCTGGGTTCGGCGCGGGAACAGGTGCGGGCGGATGGGATCACATGACTTGTCAATTCTACCGGTTTCCCCAGCCCTCGACCACCTCTACCATGGCATCTGACCCGTTATCCTTCCATGGGTGCCCGTCTCTTTTCGGCGGCAGAGACTGGATTGCCCGGGGATTCCAAAGGGCGGAAGGTGCGGCATGACCTGTCCGGAGCGTGTCAAGATCCGGCGGTGGCCGGCGTCCTAGGCGGGTCACGGAAGGGAGCCATGCGGAATGAGCAGCGTTGACCGGGAAGCGGTGGACGACCGCCCTCGTGCCGGGAGGGTGGTCGTCGGAGTCGACATCGGGGGCACTAAGACCGCCCTGATGGCGAACGACGTGACCAGCGGCGAGGACCTGGCCCACGACCGCTTTCCGACACCTAGCGACGCGGGGTCTGAGGCCCTGATCGGCGATCTCACGACAGCCATCCGTCGCCTGGTCGACCAGGTTGGCCGCGATCCGGAGCAGTTGGCTTCAGTTGGAGTAGCGGTGCCAGGGCAGGTCGACGCCCGGGCCGGCCGGGTGATTGCTGCCGGCAACCTTCGTGGTTGGGACGACGTTCCCCTGAGGGACATCCTCTGCCGTGACCTGGGCGTTCCCGTGTTCGTCGAGCAGGACGCCAATGCGGCGGCTCTGGGAGAGCGGTGGCGAGGCAGTGCCAAGGAGATGAACAACTTCGTCTTCCTCGCCCTGGGCACGGGGATCGGCGCGGGCGTCATGATCAACGGACGACTGCACCGGGGGTTTCACCACGCCGCCGGCGAGGTCGGCAACTTCATTCTCGGCCGGGAGTATCTGGGAGAGAACCGGGAAGGTCACGGCAACCTTGAGCTGCTCGTCGGTGGCCCGGAGATCCGACACCAGGCGAAGCGCATCAGGGGCGAGGAGATGGGCGCCGCCGATGCCCTGCGCCGGGCCGAGGAAGACGAGCGCCTGGCGCGCATGGCGGACGAGATCGCCGATCACGTCGCTATCGCCGTGATCAACATCGCCGCCTTGCTCGATCCAGAGGCGATTGTCTTTGGCGGCGGCACGTCCTCCGCCGGTGAGGATCTGCTGGACCGGGTTCGGTCGAGGGTCGAACGGGAGCTATCTGTCTGCCCTGCGCTGATCCATTCCCTGCTTGGCGAGGACGCCCAGCTCCACGGCGCCGTCTTCGGCGCCCTCTGGGAACTCGATCCCGATCTGGCTCTGCGAGAGGAGTTGCGGTAGCGGGCTGTTGATCGTCCGGCCCGCCGGATCGCCAAGCTCCCGTCGTGGCCGCAAATTGGTGTCTCAACCGTTCGCGTCGTCTTCGGTCCCGACTGGTCGAGGTCCCTTGAAGGTCGACCCAATGCATTCCCCATCACGGGGTTCCGGTACAATAGGCGCACGACTCGGATCACGGCAGACGCGGGATCGGGATCTTGGACCACTCGGGCATGAACGCGCGGACCAGTCAATCTCACCGGTGGCTGGGTATGTGTTCATAGGGCTCACGGACGAACGCCATCACGTCGCGATATGGGATAGCTTGATGCCGACCTTCGGTGCCCACGCGTTCATCTGGATCGGCGACTGGACGAGCGACAGCGGCGGTACCGCTATCGCCGCCGCCGGTCGGGCGGGGCTTGACCTGATCGAGATTCCGCTTCTGCGCCCCGAGCGGTTCGACGCTGCCCTCACGAAGCGGCAACTCGACGATGCGGGCGTACGCGCAATCTGCTCTCTCGGCCTGCCTCGTGAAGTCCACATGCCCATCAACCCTGCCGGCGCACGCGACTTTCTTCGTCTGGCCCTGGACCAGACCGCCGCCATTGGATCTACGTTTCTGGGCGGTGTCCTCTTCGGCCATCTTGGCTACCTGACCGGCGCCTCGCCCACGCCGCGCGAGCGCGACATCTGCGCCCGGACGCTGGCCGGTGTTGCGTCGGATGCCAAAGAGCGCGGCATCACCCTCGGGCTCGAGCCGGTCAATCGTTACGAGACCTACCTCTACAACACGGTCGGCGACGTGCTCGATCTCATCGACGCCATCGGCGCTGACAACGTCACGGTCCACGCCGACACCTATCACATGAACATCGAGGAGGCCGGTTTCCGCGCCGCGATCGAGGCCGCCGGTGAGCGTCTCGGCTGTATTCACTGCTCGGAGAGCGACCGCGGTGTGCCTGGCCAGGGTAACGTCCACTGGGAGCAAACGTTCGCCGGTCTGGCGGCGATTGGGTACCAGGGTCCTCTGGTGCTGGAGTCGTTCGCCGCGGTCAATCCGGACCTCGCGGGCGCTACCTGCATGTGGCGAACCCCGTCCTACTCCTCCGATCAACTGGTGCAGGAAGGCGTAGCCTTTCTGCGAGAGCAGGCGACGGCGGTGGGGCTGGCCTGAGCACGAACCCAACGCAGACTAGTGGCCGCAAGAAGTCATGCAGTTGCAGCCGCCTGATAAGGCACCGGAAGGGGCCGATCAACGCTCCCCGGTAGCCGTGGCGTGGTCATGAGGGTATTGACGCTTCAGCGGCTCGGGGGTAGCGTGCGAGGTGTCAGCGACTGTGGTCGCGGCGGACCGTTCTCGCGGCGTCTGTGAGATCAACGGGCCGACGGGATCGCAGACGAACAGGAGGAGTTATGGACCACAGTCTGTCTCGACGTCGGTTGCTCAAAGGCGCGGCCGTCGGCGCTGCCGGTGTCACCGCGTTCTCGCTTGCAGGTCGCCCAACGTGGGCGGCGGCACAGGGGACGTTCGACTACGCGAAGGCGGCCGAGTCGTTCAAGGGGATCGAGATCGGAGCGCCGTTCCTTGATCGACCCGGGTACGCGGCGGCGATCGCCATGCTGCCCGAGTTCGAGAGCACGACCGGCATTAAGGTCAACTACGAGACGATCCCGTACGAGAACAGCCGCGAGAAGCAGGTGCTCGACTTCACGGGCGGCACCGGCCAGTACGACATCGTCCTGGTCGACGTGGTGTGGATCGGTGAATTCGCCGCTTCGGAGTGGATCACCCCCCTCGACAAGTTCACGAACGATCCGGCCCTGGCGGACCCGGCGCTCAACCTCCAGGGCTTCTTCCCGATCCTGTTGGAATCGTTCGGCACGTGGAACGAGGTGGTCTACGGGCTGCCGTTCGACAACTACTCCGGCCTCATGTACTACAACAAGAAGATGCTGGCCGACGCCGGAATGCCTGAGCCGCCCAAGACCTGGCAGGAACTGAAGGACACCTACGGCCCGGCGTTGACAAAGGGCGATCAGTTCGCCTACGCGCTCCAGTCCCGGCGCGGCGAGACGCAGTCGGCCGATTCCTTCATGCGCATGGTCTGGGCATTCGGTGGCTCGCTGCTGAAGCCCGACACGTTTGAGCCGAATCTCAGCTCGCCGGAGTCCCTGGCCGGCCTCAGGTTCCGCCAGGATCTGAAGGCCATCATGCCGCCCGACATCGTGGAGTGGGACCACGACGAGACGGTCCAGGGTCTGGCCCAGGGCCGGGTGGCCGTCATCAACGAGTGGAGTTCCTTCTACGCCACGCTCGCCAATCCAGCCTCGTCGACCATCGCAGCGGACCTCGGTGTCGCTTTTGAGCCGGCTGGCCCAACCGGAAAGCCTGCGCCGGCGCTCGGCGGCTTCTCTCTCGCGGTGAACAGCCAGAGTCAGGAGGAGAAGCAGAAGGCGGCTTGGCTCTTCATCCAGTGGATTACCTCCGAGGCGAACTCCAAGAAGTACATCGAAAACGGCGGCGTTTCGGGTCGCCAGAGCGCGTACCAGGACCCTGAGCTTCAGCAGAAGTACCCCTACTTCGCGCCGCTGGTAGAGTCCTGGAACAACTACGGCAACCCGGTCTTCCGCCCGCGGTTCCCGGAGTGGCCGCAGATGTCCGAGATCGTCGCCCAGACGGGGTCCGAAATCATGCTCGGCAGCGTCCCGGTCGAAGAGGGCGTGAAGACCATCGAAGATCAGCTGAGGCCACTCCTGGAGCCCTACATCAAGGGTGATAAGCCGAAGCTGCAGTAACACCGATAGGCAGACCTATGGCTGTTGGCGACTCCGGGGATGTCCGGGCGATGGCACGGCAGGCGCTGGATGAGGTGGGGGCGGTCTTCGCCGCCCTACCTCCCAACGCCGCCGACCGCATGTGCGATGGCATTCTGGGCGCCAAGCGCATCGCATGTTTCGGGGTCGGGCGCGAGGGGTTGATGGTGCGTGCGCTCTGCATGCGCCTGATGCACCTCGGGCTCGACGCCCATGTGGTGGGTGATATGACCACCCCACCGATCGGTCCGGGAGATCTTCTCATCGTCACCGCTGGACCGGGTGGGTTTTCGACCGCGATGGCGCTGCTCGGTGTGGCGCGGAGTGCCGGGGCGACGACCATGGTGGTCACTGCTCAGCCAGAGGGGGACGCACCACGGCAGGCGGACATCGTCGTCCATCTCCCGTCGCAGACGATGGCCAACGATCAAGGGGATGGTGAACAGACGAGCCTGTTGCCCATGGGGAGCCTCTTCGAAGCCGTCGAGTTGCTCTTCTTCGATCTCGTCTCTATCCTGCTCCGTGAGCGCACCGAGCAATCGCCGGAGCAGATGCGAAACCGCCACACGAATCTCGAATGACCAGCGCGTGGTCAGCGCTTGGATACGGGTCGCGGCGGGCGGAGCAGACCGCCACAACCTGACCCCCGAAGACGCAGACAGCAATGCCCACTGCTGTGCATCGTGGGCCGACGCGTGCGCCGTCTCCCGAAGGGCCGTCCGCGGATAGGAATGGGCGATGGGTCTGCGTGACAACCGCACTACAGGGGTGGTAGCGGCACCGTTGAGCCGGGAGTTCTCCGGAACGCGGGGCCGGCCACGGTTCAACTGGACCGCCGCGGCGATGATCGGGCCAGCCGTGCTGGCCCTGCTCCTGATCGGCATCTACCCCCTGATCCAGGCGGTCAGCACCAGCTTCAAGCTCTACCAGATCACCAAGCCGTATCTGGGCACCCCATGGGTGGGCCTGGACAACTACCAGACCGTTCTCAAGGACAGCCTGTTCTGGTCTGCACTGGGCCGCACGGGGCTCTTCTTCCTGCTCACGGTGCCACTTCAGGTCGCACTCGGCATTGGCGTGGCGCTGCTTCTCACCGCGACCCGGTGGAAGGGTCCAGCAGCGGTAACACGGGTCCTGTTGGTGCTGCCGATTGCGACCACCCCAACGGTGGTCGGGCTGATCGGTCGGCTGGTCTACAACCGTGACTTCGGTGTCCTTAACTGGATGCTGGATTTGGTTGGGCTCGGGCCGGTCTCCTGGCTGGGCAGCGCCCGGGCAGCCATGTTCACGATTGCCTTGACGGACACGTGGCAGTGGATGCCGTTTGTGGCCCTGGTCGCCCTCTCCGGCCTGACTTCGGTGCCGCCGGACATCGTCGAAGCGTCCAAGCTCGAAACCAGCAGTTGGTGGGAGACCTTCCGCAACGTGCAGTTGCCGTACCTGCTGCCAGGCCTAACGGCAGTGCTGATCATCCGGACGGCGGACATCCTGAAGCTCTTTGACATGGTTTTCGTGCTGACCCGTGGCGGGCCCGGCGTGTCCACGGAACTCGTCAGCGTCTATGTGCAGCGAGTGGGCTTTCGAGTCTTTGACCTTGGTGTCGCGTCGGCACAGGCGGTGTTGCTGCTGATCCTCTGCAATGTCCTGGCACAGGCCTACATTCGGCTCTTCTACCGGGAGGTGGAGGTGTGAGCAGCGTCACGATGGAGACGACGACGTCGAAACCCGGCAGCCTTGCGGCGCAGCGGGCGCGGGGACGGCCTGGCATCCGCGCTAAGGACGTGCTTCAACTTCTCGCGATCGTGCTGCTGGCAGGATTCATCCTGGCTCCCATCTACTGGATGGTCAGCACCGCGCTCAAGACGGCGAACGAGACATTCGCCGTGCCGCCCGTCTTTATCTTCCAGCCGACCGCAGAGCATTTCCGAACGGTTTTCAGTGAGGGCGCGGTCCTGCCCAGCCTCCTCAACAGCCTGATCGTTGCCTCCGCCTCCACCCTTCTGGCGGTGATCCTTGGCACGCCGGCGGCGTACGCCCTTGCTCGGTTTGAGTTTCGCGGCAAGTCCAACCTCTGGTTCTGGATCATTTCCAACCGCTTCATCTCTCCCATTGTCGTCGCGCTGCCGTTCTTTCTCCTGGCGCGCGATCTGAAGCTGCTGGACAAACAGCTGGCGCTGATCCTGGCTTATCTGACCTTCAACGTCCCGCTGGTGATCTGGCTCTGCATCGATCAGTTCCGCTCAATCCCACGCGACGTGGACCAGGCCGCGCTTGTCGACGGAGCCGGACTCTGGCGGGTGTTCCTGACGATCACCCTGCCGCTGGCGATCCCGGGCGTCGTCGTGTCGGCGATCCTCTGCTTTGTCTTCAGTTGGAACGAGTTTCTCTTTGCCCTCATCCTGACTCGCTCCGAAGCGCGCACGGCACCGGTGGAGGCTGCCAATTTCATGACTGGCTTCGGCGTCCGCTGGGGCGCGATGATGGCGACAGGGACGCTTATCGTGTTACCGGTTGTGGTGTTCGCCGCTCTCGTCTCTCGCCACTTGGTGCGCGGTCTCACCATGGGAGCGGTGAAATAGTTCCGGTGCTGGTCCCCAACGTCACATGACCTTCGTGCTCGTCAGCGAGCAGACCTTGGAGGTGGCGTTTCTGCGGGTTCGCACCAAACCGCCGGTTTGACCACGTCCTCGGTGCTGCTGATTCACCATGAATACCTTGTTGACGCGGGAGCCATTACCAACGCGATGAACTGCGACCACAGCAGTGCTGGCAGGCCGCCGCCGATGATTCTGGAAACGCCGGGCTAAAGCGTCTCCACGCTTGAACCGGACGGGACGATCACCCACAGCCCCGGTTACCGCGAAGCGAGCCAAGCAAGGGTTGTGCGGCGGCGGCGACCGGTGTAGCGTAGCGGCCACCGGGCGGCCTGGACGGTGCTGTGACCCGTCAGGTCGACCTGCTCGTGCTACTCTGCCGGACGCGCCGACTGCGGACCCAAACGATAGGAACAAACGGGACGCCCTGGCCGGCGACCCATCTTGGAGGACGCCGTGCCCCGCCCCTGGTCTCTCCCCTTCGTTCACACCGTTGTCTCCATCGCCCTGCTGAGCGGACTAGCGATGTGGACCCTTCCCGCCGCCGCGCAAACGGCCACCCCGAGGTCAAACGGGGAGATGACGTACGAGAGTCCCTCGTTTGGCTATGAGGTTTCATGGGATGTCAGTTGGACCGCCGGTGACCTGACTGACTCCTCTCAGGATGGCGCTGACACACTGGAGTTGACCACTGAGGATGCGACGCTGACCGTCGTCGGCATCGCGGCCGAACCGAACGGGACCCGCCCCTCGATTACCACCGCCCTCCTTGACGCCATCCGGAGTATCACCCAGGTAGACCCTGACTGGACGATCGTCGCGTCGGCCCCCGCTGGCCCGGCCCCGTCGCTGGTGGTCGCCTATGAGGACGGTGGCGAGACCGTCCGCGCGTACATTGAGGCGCGCGAAGTTGCGGGCGGTGATGCAGTCGCGACCGTCAGCCTGGTCGCTGCCCGGGACGAATTCGACGCCGCCCTGGCAGCCGCCCAGGCAAGCGTGACCCTTGATGATGCCCCCATCTTCGCCGGAGCCCTTGGGAACGGCACGGAAACAACGGGCGAAGCGGCGACGCCGGAAGCAACCGGAACGCGGGAAGCGGAGGCAACGGCCACGGAGATCCCGACCGCCACGCCTCGGGCCACTGAGCGCGCGACCGAGGAGGATGACGCGACCGCCCAAGCAACTGAACGGGACGCAACCGCGACGCCGACTGAGACGCCCGAGGCGACGGAGACGCCCACCGAGGAACCAGCCACGCCGGAGCCAACCGGGACCGAGGCCGCCAACGAAGGACCGCCTCACGGCCGCACCGATACTCCGGAGGCCACTGGAGCTGAAGGTAGTGGGATCGAGAGCAACACGTACACGAGCCCACAGTATGGCTTTACGCTCACCTGGGACGAAGACGAATGGGAGGTTTCCAGTTCGTCCTCGGACGAGGAGACCGGCTACGACAGCATTCGCTTCTCCGGTGAACGCAGCTTCATTGAGATTCGCAGCGATCCCGATTACCGGGGAGATCCCGTCTCCTGCCGCGACGACTGGGCGGACATACTCCGTGCCGCCGAGGGCGTGGAGGAGTTCCGACCGTTGGAGGACGCGAGGGGCGACCCCATCACCGAGGAGGATGAGGACATCGCCTCTGCGGCGTTCGAGGTGACTCTCACAACGGAGACCGGTGACACGTTCGATGTCGTGGATTATGTGGAGTGCCGGGTGCTCGTCCCTGGGGAATCCAACCTGGTAATCATCCACAGCACCTTACTCGAAGATTACGACGATCAAGTCGAGGCTCGGGAGGATCTACTCGCCGGCCTGGACCTGGCAACCGATGGGTCCGCTGAGATACCGGCCGCCGACGCGACGGCGACCGCTCGGGAAACGCCTGATGGCCGCGGGGACGCCGCTGACTACACCAGCCCCACATTCGGTTACACCCTTTCTTGGGACGAGCCCTGGACCATCGAGCGGGAGACATCCGAGGAGGGATTCGACACCCTTGAGCTCACGAACGGCGTCAGCCGGGTGTTCTTTGAGGGTCAGGAGGGCTTTGAAGGCAATCCCGAGCAGTGCTTGAATGATGCGGTTACCGAGGCGAGAACCGGAGAGGGAATCTCCGACTTCGAGCCGATGCGGGAGGAGGATGGACGCCGCGCGGCCGGCTTCCAGTCCGGTCGCGCATTCGCGGCGTATACCCTCACCTACTCGAACCCTGATGGCGGCGGACCCGAGCGTTACGTTGAGTACCTGGAGTGCAGAACGCTTGCCGAGGGGGAGTCCGTGCTGGAAATCACCCAGATCGTGCCGGCGGCTGACTACGAGGCTGAAGCAGCAGCTTTTGAGGACTTGCTCGCCAACCTGGAGCTGGCGGAGGCTTAATCTCGGGATGACGCTTGGCGGGCGAGGGTGGAACGGCGGCGGCACCGGTGCACGATCCACTCTTCGCTACGATCCGCCCGGTATGAGGCGCCCGCTGACGTCGGAGTGATGACGATCCCCGAAGCGAACCAGCACCGGGCGGTGCGAAGACGCCCTGGGGTGCATCGGAAGAGAGCAGCATGACCGACAAGGCGGGCGCAGGTCAGATCGTCGCAATGGGCGGCGGTGGCTTCTCGATGGAGCCGGAGAACCTCCTGCTCGATCGCTACGTGCTCAGGTTGGTGAACCGCAAGCAGCCCCGCGTCTGCTTTGTCCCGACGGCGAGCGGGGACGCTCAGAGTTACATTGATCGTTTCCTCGCGTCGTTCGGCTCGCTGCCGTGCCATCCCACCCATCTCTCGCTGTTCAATCCGCCCACCGCCGACCTGCAATCGTTCGTGGGAGAGCAGGATGTGATCTACGTGGGCGGCGGCAACACCCGGAACCTCCTGGTCCTCTGGCGGGAGTGGGGGCTAGACGTGATCCTTCGGGATGCATGGGAAAGAGGGGCTGTTCTGGCAGGGATCAGTGCCGGATCTATCTGCTGGTTCGACGAGGGAGTCACCGACTCGATCCCGGGCCGGCTCACCCCACTTCGCTGCCTTGGCTTTTTACCGGGCAGCAATTGCCCCCACTACGACGGCGAACCTGAGCGGCGCCCAGCCTACCAGCACCTGGTCGCCAACGGCGAACTCAGTCCCGGCTATGCCGCGGACGACGGGGTAGCCCTCCACTTTGCTGGCACCCGCTTGGAGCGCATCATCTCCTCCCGCCCCCACGCCCGTGCCTATCGTCTAGAGCGGCGGGGGGAAGGAGTCCAAGAGACAGCCATCGTGCCGCAATATCTGGGCACGGACGACGAAACGGGTGGCACAAACTGAGGCGAGACTGCCTCCCACCAGCACTGCGGCGCAGCGACTGCACATCTCTAGCGGCTGGCCGACCCTCCGCGCTGGCCACCGCTGCGCCAAAAACCACCCGAGATCTCTTCATCCTCAGTGTCGGTCCCCGTGCTGCGACGGGCGAGGCCGGAGTTGCATCGAAGGTCCCCAGACCCGCCCTAACGTGGCGTTACTCGGGGACGATGAGGTTCTTGAGCACATCCCCGGAGAGGGACGCTTGCATCGCCTCCTCGAAGCGGGAGATAGGGTAAGCATCGGCGAGCAACCGGCTGACATCAACGCTGCCGTCGGCAAGGGCCTGGATGGTGGGCGGGTAGCAATAGGGCCCCAAGTGGCTTCCGTGGATGTTCAACTCCTTGGTGTCGCCGATGATCGTCCAATTGACCGTGGCCGCTTCGTTGAAGACGCTGAACTCGACGAACGTGCCGAGTTTGCGGATCATCTGAAGTCCCTGGTTCACGCCTGCCGGGTTTCCGCTCGCCTCGATGTAAACGTCGCAGCCGTAACCGTCGGTCAGGTCACGCACCTGCTGGACGGCGTCTTCCTTCGTCACGTCGATCGCCAGGTCGGCACCGAAGGAGCGGGCCAGGTCCAGGCGGTAGGGCTTGGTGTCCAGCGCGATGAGCTGCCCGGGCTGGCGCAATTTGGCAATCTGGAGCATGCAAAGGCCGATGTTGCCGACGCCACAGATCACCACCGTGTCGCCCGGCTTGATCTCACCCCGGTCCACCGCGTGCCAGGCGCAGGCCATCGGCTCGATGTAGGCGGCCTCACCATCGGAGAGCGAATCCGGCACCTTATGGACGCGTGCCTTCGCCGGGAAGAGGTTGTACTTGGCCATGCCCCCGTTGAGGTCACGTTTGAACCCGAAAATCTGGTGCACCTGGCACATCCAGTACTGCCCGTTTCGACAGAACCGGCACTCCTCACACGGGACAATCTGCTCTGCCACGACCCGATCGCCGATCTGGACCCCGTGCCGCTCAGCCGCCCCCTCGCCCAGGGCAACCACCCGTCCAGCGTACTCATGCCCGGCGATGCAGGGAGGCTCGACGTAGCCAGACTTGCCGTCCTGGCCCCAGAACAGCGGTCCGCCCAACCAACACTTCATGTCGGACGCGCAGATGCCGGTCGCCCCGACCTCAATCAGCAACTCGCCCGGTCCCGGCGACGGCACCGGCACTTCCTCGACCCGGTAGTCCTTGGGCCCGTAGGTCCGAACGGCCATCATCGTCTCGGCCACCATAGGTCTGTCTCCTTCTGGGTTCGGCGCCGACGCGGCGAGCACCACCGCGCCCGTCCGGCAACCCCTCTAGGTCATTGCAAGGATACCCGAGTGACCTCGTCCCATCGCGCTATCGCCTTCTGGGTCACTGGCGGTGAGGACAAAATACCGCCCTCGCAGCACGTGGTCGGCCGTCTCGGAAGATCCCCGCCCGAGGCGCGGAACCTGATCGCAGCCATGAAGCGAGCACCTGGGCAAGCGAACAGGAGTTGGGTGCCCGTGCGCCGCTATCCCTTCGTCGCCCCGGCGGTGAGGCCGGAGATGTAGTTGTCGACGAAGAAGGAGTAGGCGACGGCGACCGGGACGGAGCCCAGGATCCCGGCGGCCATCAGGGAGCCCCAGAAGTAGACGTCGGCCTTGATCAAGTCGCTCACCACGCCAACCGGCACCGTCTTCATCGTTCCGGACCCCATGAAGACGAGCGCGTAGAGAAACTCGTTCCAGCCGAGGGTGAAGCAGAAGATGCCCGCCGAGAGGATCCCCGGCAGCGCGAGCGGCAGAACGATCTGACGCATCGCCTGGAGGCGGGTTGCCCCGTCCACCATGGCGCTCATCTCCAGCTCCCGGGGGATCGTGCGGAAGTAGCCCATCAGGAGCCAGCCCGCGAAGGGGATCAGAAAGGTCGGGTAGGTGAAAACAAGCGCCCAGTACTCGTTGTAGAGCTGGAAGCGGGCAATCACCTGGGAGAGCGGAATGAAGAGCAGCGTGGGCGGCACCAAATAGGCGAGGAAGATGCCGATCCCGAGAAAGTTGCCGCCGCGAAAGCGGAAGCGGCCCAAGGCATAGCCAATGAGCACGCTGCAGACCAGCGAGACGATGGTTGAGCCGATGGTGACGATGGCGGTATTCCAGGTCCAGCGGAGGAAATCCGTCTCTCGGAAGAGGTAGGTGTAGTGATCGAGGGTGGCGCTGGCGATAAGGAACGGGTTGATGCTGGTGTCAAGAAGCTCGTTGTTGGGCTTCAGCGAGACAACCACCATCCAGTAGAACGGGAAAAGCAGGAAGAGCGCATAGAGCGCCAACGGCAACTGGAACGTTACAAACCGTCGCGACCGGCCGCGGCTGCCAACGATCGCCATGCCTGGCCTCCTTACTCGTCCGTGCGGACGTAGCGAAGCAGCACCACCGCGAAGAGCGCCAGTGCCGGAAACATGTAGAGGGAGATAGCCGCCGCCGTCCCGATGTCGGTGGCACCCATGCCGACCTGGTAGGCGTAGGTGCCGAAGACGTGGGTGGAGTTGGCGGGACCGCCCTTGGTCAACACGTAGATGAGCTGGAAGTCCGAAAAGGTCCAGATCACCGAGAAGAGGGTCGAGATCAGGACGATGCTCCGGATCACCGGCAGGGTGACGGCAACAAAACGCTGGAACGGATTGGCGCCGTCGAGGGCGGCGGCCTCGTGCAACTCCTCGGGCACGGCCTGCAGCCCGGCCAGGATCGAGACGGCAAAGAACGGGATACCGCGCCAGACATTGGCGATGCAGAGGGACGCCATCGCGTTGAAACGGCTGCCGAGGAAGTTGATGTTCTGGTCGATGACGCCGAGGTCCCTGAGCAACAGGGAGAACGGGCTGAGCACCCCGTCGAAGAGCATCAGCCAGGCCAAGCTGCTGATCGCGGTCGGCACGATCCAGGGCAGCAGCAGGCCCGCCCGCATGGCCCGGCTGAACCGGAACGTTTGGTTCAGCAGCAGCGCCAGCCCGAGGCCGAGCAGCAGCTTGAACGGCACCGTGAAGAAGCTGTAGATGAAGGTGTTTTCCACCGTTTGCCGGAAGACGCTATCGGTCCACAGGTACCGGTAGTTGGCCATCCCGATGAAGTCGCTGATCGGGAATCCGACCATGCGGTTCGTCATTGAGAGGTAAATGCCGAGGACAAACGGGTAGGCCATGAACAGCAGGAGCACGAGGCCGCCCGGCGTCATGAACAGGTAGGCGAGGATCGACTCCCGCTCAATCAACCGCGCCATCCGCGGGGTCGCTCCGCGACGGGCCAACGGCTCCCCCGCGATCTGTGCCGGCGCTGCTCCCATGGGTTCCCCTTTCCGGTGGGACGGCGTCAGGGTCGTGAACCGGACGCTGCAGATGGGACGGCGGGTCGATCGTCACGCCAGGCTACGTAACGGCCATCTCGGCGAGAGAACCAGTCCCCCGCCAACCATGCTTCACATCAGGGTTGTCGTCTGTGCGCTGATTATGACCGAAACGCTCCGCCTTTTACCATCATGTGCCCAAGGTCACCCCCGCTTCCTTCAGCCCGAAGGCAAGGAGCAGCGAAGACAGGGTGGTCTTGGAGGTCGACAGGGGCGAAGGCCATCGGAATGGAATGGGGTCGCGGGAAGGGAAGCACCCCTTCCCGCGACCCTCAGCCTTGAGGCAACCCGCCAGGCTAGCGGCTGTAGACCCGCTTCAGCTGCTCAGCTCCCTGCATGATCGCCGCCTCAGCGTCCCCGGTCTGAATCGCCCGGGTGAACGTGTCGGTCACGATGTACTGGGAGGAGGCGAGGGCGGCCTTTTGGTCGGCCGCGCCGGCGTACCCCTTGTTGCGGCCGTAGTTGACCACCTCCAGGTAGGGGGCCAGCTTCGGGTCCTCGGTGTAGATCGGGTTCTCGGTGTAGGTCGGGAGCGGCGGGATGATGTAGCCCTTCTGGACTTCCAACCACGGCTGGAACCGCTCTGGCGCCGACCACCACTCCAGGTACTGCCGGGCGGCATCCTGGTTCTTGGAGTACTTCATGATCCCGTACGAGCGGCTGCCGAGGACGTTGAAGCGCCCAGCGGGACCGCCGGGGAAGGAGGCATGGTTGATATCGGCGGGATCCACGACGACATCGGCGGCGTTTTCCGCGGTGCCGGCGGCTGCCTCCTGGGCGGTGATGTAGATGCTGCTGCCGTTGATGGTCATCGAGATCTGGTCCGAGAGGAAGGCCCGGTTGTTGGCGCTATCGTCCCAGGAGAGGCCCGTCTCGTCGAACGCGTCCTTCCAGCCCTGGATGAAGAGTTTCATGCCGTCCACGAACTGGGGTTGGTTGAAGGCGATGGTCTTGCCATCCTCCTCCCGCTCCATAGCGCCGTAGGACCACATGTAGGCGTAGGCGAAGTTGGGTGGGTCGCCGAGGCTGTGCCCGAGCGCCTGGCCAAGCGGCTTGCCCATCGCCTTGAGGTTCTTCCCAATCGTGAACAGTTCCTCCCAGGTCTTGGGGAAGCCGTTGACGGGATCGGCGAGGCCGGCCTCCGCAAAGTAGCTCTGGCGATAGGCGATCGCGGCGCTCGAGAAGCCAACCGGCACGCTGTACCAGTTGTTGTCTACGGCCACGGTCTTGGTCACCCAGTCGTAGTAACCGCCGCCAGCCTGGCCGAGCTTGTTCGCCAGGTCGTTGACCTCAACCATGTTCTGATAGTAGAGGTAGGGCCAGGTGTCCCACATCTCCACGATGTCCGGGCCGTTGCCGCCCTGGACCGCCGCGCCGATCTTGGGTTGCAGGTCCGGCCAGTTGACGTAGTCGACCGTGACCTCGACGCCGTTCTGAGCGCCCCACGCCTGGGCCTCCCGGGTGTAGTGATCCTGTCCGGGCGCGACGAAGTAAGTCGACGCCAGGATGTTGAGCTTGGAGCCCTGGAGGAAGGCAGGGGCCTGCCGGGAGGGACCGGGATTCGGCGCCGCGGATGCCGTCTGTGCCAAGACGGCAGCGAGGACCGGTGCGGAAAGGCCGAGCGCTCCGGCTCGTTTGAGGATTTGCCGGCGAGAGTATCGCAGGGTCGCGGCCTCGTGGATCAATGTCCCGATGCGTGCGTCGCTCATGCATGCTCCTCCTTGAGCGTAGCGTCCCCCGAGCGTATTTAGACCACTGGTCGGGCGCAACACTGCACCCGGATCCGGGGGCTCGCCGATCGGCTCCATGCCAGCTCGCTCACCAGTTCGCGAGATCGGCACGGTCGGCGGATGGTAGCAGAATCGCGCCTTGTCCGCGACTGCACCCGAACGATGACGCTCCCTCCTTTCCTCAGGCCTCGCGCAAGCCTCTTGACCGGCCCGGCGCCCGGCGTGCGACATCCTACGTCACAGAGACGAGCGTTGCTTGAGCTGCCCCGCCACACGACACAGCGCGGCTGCCCGGGTTGGGCATGCACGAATCGTCACGGCGCCGCGGTCACAATTCGGCCGAGCAGCGGGAGTTCGTCGCTGATGACGCCGTCTACCCCAAGCCCCGTCACCTTGTCGACCTGAGCGGCGGTATTGACCGGCCAGGTGATGATGGACGCCCCCCGCTCTTTGAAGGCGCGCACCACCGCCATTGTTAGCAGACGTTCGTGAATTGAGACCACGGGACGAGGGTGCCGCACCAGGCTCGGCAGGACTGCCGCCGCCTGCCGCCGGTTTCCCACCGAATGGACCGTCGTTACCAGGGGCTGACCGGCGAAGGCATCCAGCAGTGGCCAGTGCCGCGCACAGACGACAAACGGCCGTGCGGGTAGGTAGCGCTGGCATGCATCCACCACGCCAGTCGCCAGACGATGATCACGGCCCTTCAGATCCAGCATCAGGGTCGTCGTGGACCTAGCAGCCTGAAGCAGGTCGGCGAGCTGGAGACGACGCGGCCCCGCCGCCGCGCGCAACTCCCAACGGTCCCAGAGGAGGGGGAGAGGACCGAGAGTCTTGAGGTGCCGAACCTCCAGGCGGCCCTGGTAGAACCAGATATCCGCCTCCACCAGATCCACCCCCGCCTCCTCCGCTTGGCGGAGGGAGTCCAAGTGATTTCCGGCTCGGTGGGCAATCGTGAGCGGTCTCGTGCCGGTATGGCGCTCCAGGAGTGTCACGATCTCGGTCATCAGCTCTCCGGCCGCGGCAGGTGCGACCGTCCTCCACCTGGCAGCATCACATGTCAGAGGGGGAGCAGCCCCATTGACCGCGCTACGACGACCTTATGCCACGCGGGGCGCGGGGCGCGGGCGGCGGGAAGTACCAGCTTGGTTTCCACCAAGACTGGTGGATCGAACCACCGCTGGAGCGGGGGCTAATGGGGCGCCGGCGCCACTGGAGCGCCCTGCATCGGCAAGTTGAACCATGAGGCCGAGAGCGAGCGGGAGCCAAAGTTCGCCGAGGCGGCACAGCAACGCCGCAGCGAGCGCTGGGGCGACAGGAATGCCCATGCGCTCCAATGCAACCGCCGTCGCGATCTCCACGACGCCAATGCCCCCGAAGACGGGAGCAATCAGAAGAAAGAGGAGCCCCACCACGTAGGCGATCAGCGCCACGGTAACGTGGGGATTCTCTCCAACGGCCCGCAGGCTGGCATAGAGTATGGCCGCCCCACCCAGGCGAATGGTGAGGGCAAGTCCGAAGGGCCGCCGCAGGTCTGACACGGCCAGCCGATGCCGCCGCGTTCGTCGAGCAAAGCCGCGCACCTTTTCCGGTAGCCGAACCTCCCAGCGATGAGGAACGATCGGATCACGAAGCATCCAAGCAAGTGCGCCGACCACGGCGAGGAACACCAGAGAAAGCGCGACCGCCGCCATGAGGACCGGCCGTGTTGGATGGGAGACCGAGACCGCGGGCAAGAGCAGCAACAGGAACGCCCCGTACCCGGTGGCACTTCGCAACCCGGCAGCGAGCAGGGCGTCTTCGGCTGGCACCCCGCCCCGAGCCAGGGACCGGATCAGGACGTAGAGCGACGGCGGCCCACCCATCGGGGTCACGGTGCCGACAAGAACGCGCCGGAGATGGACGCCCGCAAGAGGCAGCCAAGCCATCTGGTGGCCCAGCCGCCGCAGCAGCACCTGATACGTCATCCCTGTCAGGGCGATGATCCCAAGTTCGATGAGGATGGCACCTGCCACCCACCGGCTATCAGCCTCATGCAAGATATTCGTGATACGCGCCAGTTGGGCCCGCTCACGCAGGACGAAAACAATGGCCAAGACCAGGAGAAGGACGAGCCAGAGCAGGAGCCCATGTCGGCCAAGCAGAGCCCGGAGGTATCGAAGGCAGCGAGTAAGCCTACGGTCGGGATCGGCAAGAACTGCGGCCATTGGGTCGGCGGCGCCCCTTCGCGGTACGCGTAGCGGCGGAGCCCCTTCCCCGCCGATTGCTACCCCGACGCACGACCCGTTCCAGCACCTGTTGACGCGAAGAAAGCGAACACCCTCTCCTCCACCCCGAGGCGGAGGAGAGGGTGTTCCGGCAATGGCGAGGGGTTACGCCCGGCTATGCACGTGCTGGGTGCCACCGGCACCCGCGCTCCAGAGCGGCACCCGACGGTGCAGCGACTCAGCGACGGTCAACGCCACGAGGACGATAGCCCCGCCAACGACCCCGTCCACGAAGTAGTGGTTGGCAGTCAGAACCACCGCGAAGAACATCGCGATTGGCAGCAGCACCCCAATCCAGCGCCAGCGCCGAGGCGCATGGCGGAAGATGGCGATCCCCATCAGCAGATCCCATCCGACGTGGAGGCTGGGCATGGCCGCATACTGGTTGACCAAGGAGGGTGGCTGCAACACCCGGTAGGCCTGAGACTGCAGGGTCACCGTGTCCACGAAGCCCCAATCGACCATGAATCGGGGCGGAGACATCGGGAATGCCGTGAAGATCACCAATCCGATGGCGCCGGAGATCAGCAGCGTATTGCGGTAGACCGGGTAGCGATCGCGGTAGGCGACCACAAGCCAGGTGAGCGTCGCCGCGATCACCGGCCAGTGTCCCCAGATGTAGACCCAGTTGGCGAGGGTGGCGAGAGGCGCCCACTCCAGCGCCCAGTCCTGGAAGCTCGGTTCCCAGAAGAAGCCGAGCGACCGCTCAAGGTTGATGAGTTCATCCGCATTGCCGATCGCCTCTGCCTCTCGTCCGTCGACCAGCCCGCGGACCATGAAGTAGAGGAGCACGGCAACGGCAATGATGATTACCTCTCGGGCGCAGCGGAGCGTCGTGGGGTTGATGGAGCGCCGAACGCGGAACACGCGATGGTGGCTGTGAAAGGGGCGGGACCCGATGGCGTGCTGCACGGCGACCTCCGTTCCAACCTGAGGAAGTGCGGCGCTCTCGCCTACGGTGACGGCTCCCTGGCGCCTACCCTCACTTGTTGAAACTCAGAATGCTCCCCGCCTGTTACCTGCATTTCGCGAAAGCATCACGGAACTGTCACATCCTGCAAGGTCCGCCCTTGAAACGACGCCTGGACGGCCATTTCGGTCACGTCCTGACGGTTCACGGTCGAGACTCCAGCAGACAGAACCGAGGGTAGACGCAATTCAAAGCAGCACATGCGGCTGAATCAAACCGCCGTTACCTCGTGTTTGATCTATATCGCCATCGTTCAGCCCTATCCTATCACCAACCCGGCCATTTTGGGTGGTTCAGCGATCGGGGAATCTGCAGGATCGCCCCACTTGGAAGGTGGTGCAGACCGCCGCGGGTGATCGCCCTGCCCTGCATGCTGTTGTGGCACTGCCCCGTAGACGGAAACGGGGCGGGCGCGTACCATCCGCCCGCGTGTCCATACCGCACCGCGGTCGCTCCTCCCGGCATTTGGAACCATCGGGCGGCGCCGCACCCCATCAGCAACGGAGGAACAGCATGCGCGGGAACCACGTCCGACGGCGGTTGGCGGCGGGAGAGGCCTCGATTGGGACGTGGCTGTCGTTGCCGAGCCCCGAGGCCGCCGAGTACGTCAGCGCCCTCGGGTTCGATTGGCTCGTCGCTGATGCCGAGCACAACCCGATCGATGTCCGCACCCAGGCTCAGATGTTCGCGGCGATCCGTGCATCCGGAACCGCGCCAATGGTCCGCATCCCCTGGAACACGCCGGAGCACTTCAAGCGGGCGCTGGACGCTGGGGCGTGGGGCATCGTGGTTCCGATGGTGAAAAGCCGGGAAGAAGCCGAACAAGCGGTGGCGGCGACGCGATATCCGCCGCAGGGAGAGCGGAGCGTCGGCGGTGGACGCCACGCCCTCTCGTTTGCGACAGCTGCGGCCGACTACTACCAGCATGCGAACGATGAAGTGCTGCTGGTTCTCCAGATCGAGCACATCGCGGGCGTCGAGCAGGCCGATGCGATCCTGAGCGTACCTGGCGTCGACGCCTGCTTCATCGGCCCCAACGATCTCGCCGCGTCAATCGGACTCGGGCTCGGGGTGCCCTTGGAAAGCGACGAGCCCCGGTTGGTCGAGGCTATCGACCATGTCCGGCGCACCTGCATTGCCCATGGTGTCGCCCCCGGTGTCCATTGCTCCGACGCGGCCGGGGTGAATTTCCGGCTCAGCCAGGGGTTCCGCTTCTGCGCCATGGCGAGCGAACTTCGCTACATGCTCAACGGGCTCAAGACCGATCTGTCCACCTTGGACTGGCAGCGAGCCGAAACCGGATTGTCCGAAACCGCAGGCTCCGGGGCGACGGTGCGGTACTAGATCGGTCGATCTACTTCTCGCCGGCGAGCCTCCGGGCCGGCCAACGGCGTGCCCACTAAAGGAGACACCATCCCGATGAAACTGGTCCTGTCCGCCACCGAGGGCGAGGCGTATTACTCCCTGCTCGATAACCTTCCCATTCCCGATCTTCAAATTGTTCGTACGACGACGCCGGAAGCGACCTTGATGGAGGTCGCGGACGCGGATGTCCTCTACGGTTTCCCGTCGGCCGAGATCGTCAAGGTCGCGCCGCGACTGCGCTGGATCCAGGCGTCGAGCGCAGGGGTCGAGTTTGTCGCCCGCATCCCGGAGTTGGTGGAGAGTGACATCCTCCTCACCAACACGCGAGGAGCCCACGGACCCTCGATCGGGGAGCACGTCTTCGCGCTGCTGCTGGCTCTCACCCGCCGCATCCCCCAGTGTCTGGAATGGCAGCGCCAGCGGCACTGGGGACGCAAGGAGGGCTACCGGACATCGCACGAGATTCGTGGCTCGAGCACGGGCATCCTTGGCTTTGGAGCCATCGGCCGGGGCATCGCGCAACGGGCAACTGCCTTCGAATTGGATCTGCTCGCCGTCGACGCCCAAGCAGTGGACGGGCGGCCCTACCTGGACGAGGTGTGGCCACCGAGTCACCTTCCAGAATTGCTGGCCCGATCCGACATTCTCGTCATCGCCGCGCCGCTCACCGCCGAGACCTATCACCTGATCGACGCGAAGGCCCTAGCGATGATGAAGCCGGATGCCTACCTTATTGTGGTTTCCCGAGGCGGCATCGTGGATGAGGCGGCCCTCGCGGCGGCCCTGCACGCTGGCCGCCTGTCCGGGGCGGCCGTGGATGTGACGGAAACCGAACCGCTACCACCAGACAGTCCCCTCTGGGATGCCCCAAACCTGATCATCACTCCGCATCTCGCGGGCGACTCTGGTCCCAAGGAGCGCCGCTGTGTCGAGATCCTGCGTGACAACCTGCTCCGGTTCGCGAACGGCGAGCCGCTCCTCAACGTCGTGGACAAGCGCTTGGGGTACTGAGGATTCGTGACCAGCGTTTGGGCGCGGGTCGATGAAAAAGAGCCCAGGAGTCTTGTTCTGAAGGAAAGAAACGGCGATGGCGACGACCCAGCTGCTGACGGCCGAGGACCTCGGGGCCATACCATCCACCAACAACCGTTAAGAGCTGATCCGGGGAGAGTTGACTCCTATGTCGCCGACGGGAGGGAGGCACGGCAAGATTACCGTCAAGCTGTCGACACCCCTGGCCGTGCATGTGTGTCTACCTATGGCTTGGGGGATGTGTTCGGTGCGGAGACGGGCTTCGTTCTAGCCACCGATCCCGATGTCGTGCTGGCCCCAAATGGCACGTTTGTTGCAGCCCACCGGATTCCGCCCGAGGAGGAACTCGACCGGTTTCCCCGACTTGCCCCAGACCTCGTCGTCAAGGTGATTTCCCCGTCTGACAGTGCCACTGAGGTGTTCGATAAGGAACTGACCTATCTGGACACCGGCGTGCGCCTGGTGTGGATCATCGAGCCACGGCGACGGACCGTCACCGTATGGGCCGCCGGTCGCACTGGCGGGGTCCTCACAGAGACCGACGAACTCGACGGTGGCGGCGTGCTGCCGCACTTCCGTTTGCCCGTCTCGGAGATCTTCCGATAACGGTGACCACCGCCCGCTCAACCGCGAGGACGCGAAGCACGAGCAGAGCAGAGGGTGGATTTGGGCACCGGAAGGTCATAGGTGGACACGGTACAGGCCGCAGACTCGGAGCGTGGTAGGGGGAGGGTGCAAAGGATGGGACGGCACCCTTGGGTGGCAGCCGGGGATGAGCAGGTTCGGTTCGGCGTGCAATTGGTGGCGCGCCCCGACGAGGCACGGTGCTTGGTCGAGAGCGGCAAGCTCGTTGAAGCCCTGGGGTTTGATGGGGTGTTCGTGTTCGACCACCCAAGCGTGCACGTCGACCCCTGGGTGACTCTCGGAGCGATGGCGGCGACGACCACCAGGGTCCGGCTCGGCTCGTTTGTCAATTGCGTCCCCTACCGGCATCCAGCCTACCTCGCTCGTCTCGCCGCTGATCTGGACAACCTCAGCGACGGGCGGCTCCTCCTCGGACTCGGCATCGGCTGGTTGGAGCAGGAGTTTCGAGCGCTTGATGTGCCGTTCGCGCCGGGTCAGGCGCGTCGAACCGGACTTGAGGAGGCCCTGACGATCATCGAAGGAGTGTGGGGACCCGGGCCGTTCAGCTTCTCCGGCGCGCAGTACCAGGTCTCTGGAATGCGGGTCGAGCCACCTCCGGTTCAACGTCCCCGCCCGCCGGTGGTGATCGGCGGCAGCGGTGAGCGGGGCACGCTGCGGCTGGTCGCGCGCCTCGCTGACGCCTGCAACCTCGCCGAACCGCCTGCCGACACTGAGGGAGGTCCCCTTGTTGGAAACGGACTGCCGATCCTACGCCGAAAGCTGAACGCGCTTGAGGAGCACTGCGCCGACGTGGGCCGGCCGTCAGACGAGGTCCTCCGCACCCATTTCACGCAGATGCTGGTGCTTGCCAAGAGCGAGCCATCGCGGCGCGCCAAGCTGGAGGGAGCACCTCCCGAGCGCTCAGGTTCGCCGGGGCTTCGCCGTTCAGGACGGAAGGCCATCTTGACTGGTTCCGCTAGCGGCGTGGTGGAATTCTTTCAAGCGCGGGTGGAAGCGGGATTCCGATACTTCGTCGTCCAGGTCGACGTGGGCGACCGGGAGACCCTGGAGGTGCTGGCACGGGATGTCGTCCCGTGCGTCGGGTGAGCCCATCCGCTCCGTCAACGATCCGCCGGCGTGGCAGTGGAAACTACTCGCTGTCTCGTTCCAGCCCGGTGACCACGTCCTCGACCGTCAGCCAGTGGCCGCCGTAGAGCTTGTTGATCTGCGTGGCGAAGGTCAGCGACCCTGAGAGAACCTCCCGCGGGCACCCGTCCGCGACAATCTCTCCGTCACCCAGCAGCACCACGCGGGTGGCGACGGCGGCAACCAGATCGACATCGTGCGTCGCCATCAGCACCGTTGCCCCTTCGGAGCAGAGGTCTCGGAGGAGGCAGCCGAGAGCCGCCTTGCGGGCGGCGTCCATGCCCCGTGTCGGCTCGTCCAAAAGCAGGACCTGGGGGGCTCCCACCAGCACCGCGGCAAGGGCAGCGCGCTCCCGCTCTCCGCCGCTCAGATCGCGTGGGTGACGCTCTACTGCATGAGCAAGACCCAGTTTGGCAAGCACCTGCTCCGGATCTTTCCCGCGTCCCCCATGGTGCTTCAAGGTGAAGGCCAGCTCTTCCCGCAGCGTCTCGGCGAAGAGCAAGGTCCCCGGCTCCTGGGGCACGTATCCGACGTCCTGCGCGAGTTCTGCCGTATCCAGCCGAGCGATGTTGCGGTCAAGGACAGTGATGACGCCGCTCTTCGGTCGGTGCAACCCCATGAGGCTGCGCAGCAACGTCGTCTTGCCAGACCCATTGCGGCCCATAAGGGCTATCAGTTCGCCAGGTCGCGCAACCACATCAACATGGTGCAGCACGGTACGGGACCCATAGCCGACACTCACGTCGTGCAAGGCCACAACAGGGAGCCCGCCTGAGACCAGCCGATCCGACGGGGGCGCTGCGGGACGGCGAGTATCCCACCCGAGACAGACACGGCCCTCCTTGATCGTCAACGGCAACGGATGCCAGCCAAGGTGACGAGCAAGACGCGTCAGCGGCGGGGTGAGCGCGGGGTCCATCACTGCCAGGGTCTCTCGGGGTCGGCCGTCCAGAGGCTGGCCCCCTCCAGGCGGGAGAAACCGCAGCCGATCCGCGTGAGCAACGACGCGCTCCAGCCGGTGTTCGGCCAAGACCACGGTCAGGCCGAGATCTTCGTTGAGCCGGGTCAGCGCGGTCAGCACATCCTCGGCGCCCCAGGGATCGAGCTGGCTGGTCGGCTCGTCTAGGGCCAGGATCGAAGGCTGCAGAGAGAGTGCCGCGGCGACGGCCACACGCTGCCGTTCCCCACCGGAGAGGGTAGCGATATCCCGTCCGCGCAACGCCGCGATCCCGAGCAGGTCCAGCACCTCCTCGACTCGCTTTCGCATCGTCAGCGGGGCGACGCCGAGCTGCTCCATGCCGAAGGCCAGCTCGTCTTCGACCCGATTAGTGACGAGCTGTGCTTCCGGATCCTGGAACACGAATCCCACCAGCCGGCTGAGCGCACGCGGACCGTCTTGCCGGATGTCATGGCCACCGACCACGGCAGTACCACCGAAGCGGCCTCCCGAGAAATGGGGCACCAGTCCATTCAAGCAGCGCAGCAGCGTCGACTTTCCGCTGCCGGAGGATCCGGCCACGACGACGAACTCCCCCTCCTCAACCCGCCAGTCCACGTTCCGCAGGGCGGGCTCGGACTGCTGGGGATAGCGATAGGTGACCGCGTCGAAGTGGACCTGAGATGGCGGGGCAAGGAGGCTCACGGCAGCGTCACCCGTTGAGCCCGTCCCCGGGCGGCCATTATTGGGGAGTCAGAAGGCCGAGCCGGTATGAACAGGACGGGGGACAGCAGCAGGCTCAGCGCGGCCAGCAGCCCCAGATTGACCCGAGGCAGCGTCAGGCTCGGGTAGGGGTCGTACCGGATGGCCGCTGGATCAGCCGCCAGAGTGATTACTACCGCGGCGACGGTGATCGCCCCAGTCACCGCCACCAGTGAGTCGGCGCGGCTCCACCGGGTTGGACGGTATCGAGTTCGGCGGCGAGAGCTTCGCGGACCGGCGCCGGCGATGGCAAGTGCAAGGACAGAGGCTCCGAGAGCCGGCAGGGTCGCGATGGGGGCTCCGGCGCCTAGCAGGTAAGCGCCCAGCAGGGCTCCAGCCAAGCCGAGGGCAGCGAGGGCAGACCGCCAAGGCAGACGGGAGGATGTTCCTGGGTGGGAATCGGGCGGTGACGCAAAAGCGCGCGACTCCAAGGCCTCCGCCAGGGTGACCGCGCGCTCCAGCCCACCAGCCAGCAGCGGGACAAGCAATGGCACCAGCTCTCGCGCACCACGCGCTCGGTAGCCTCGAGCGGCCTGAGCTTCTCGGATCTCCCGTAGCGCCACCACGGTTTGGGGGACAAATGCCCAAGCCACCGCCCCGGCCACCGCGAGCGTCGAGAGCCGTGCCGGAAGCAGACGAGCCAGCGTTGGCCAATCGAGCGCCCATCCCAGTGTGGTCCCAACCAGGACCAGTGTCAGGAGCGCTGCCCCGCTGAGGAGCCCGTAGACGAGTGCGTTGAGCGTCAACGGTCCCCCGATGAGCGGCAGGGCCGACGGCAGATACGCGAAGGGACGGTCGCCGAGATGGGCCGTTAGCACGTTGAACAGGGCGCCAACCGAGGCAAAAACCACGGCAAGGCGGACGACTCCGTTCCAAGCAAGAGCCCCTGGAGTGTCGGACGGCGGCGCCATCGCCGTACGCACGCCGAGGACGGCCAACAGCGTCGCCGTAAGGACAAAGGGGTTTCGACCCAGCAGGGGAGGCAGACTCGCCGCCAGAGCCCACAGGAGCCAGGCGCGGGCGTCCAATCCTGCCCGGTCGAGTGCGCTCATCCCTCGGCTTCCCCTCTTAGCTGGCGGCGGCGCGCAGCATAGATCGAGCCCCCCCCGATCAAGGCGAGGAGGGTGCCAGCCACCACGTAGACCACGGTTCCCTGTCCCTTCTCTTCAGTTGGTCGGACAAAACCCGGAGGGTAGGCCGTCTGGACGACTGGCCGATCGCCTCCCGGCACTCCGTCATTCAGAGGAGCACCAGCAAGGCGGGCCACCTCGGCCAGGGAAAGGGCCGGCAACCCAGCCTCCCGGCCAGTCCACGACCAAGCATCGACATCGCCGTCGCGCACCTTTGTCGCGCTGGCGCCCAGCGTCAGCGGTCGCCACTCACCCGGAGCGCTTTGTCGGAAGTACTGCCAGAAGGGCGCGTTTACTCCAGACCCCTGACAGACGCTGCGCCGGCAGGCGGTGGCAGAGCACCCTTCCCCCTCCAAGGAGCAGACGCCCTCACCCAGCCCGCCGAAGGAGATCGTGACCTGGGAGATGCCGCTCCGCTTCAGCAGATCGATCCCACTGATCGTCTCCTCTTGGAACGGCACGAATGCGTAGGTCATTCGCCCGTCCCCATGCCGCACCACCAGACAGCGTAGTGGAGGACCGACTCTGGCCGAGCGGTTGGTGTGGCGGCCGTCACGCCCGGTACGCAAGCGGCCGCGACCACCAACAGGAGAAGGCACGCAGCCAACCGAACGCGATGTGCCCTCAGCGACTGACCGCCAGTGACCGGCACTGGCGGTCGAATCCAACAACCGCCCTTGCCCACGCCGGACTCCTCAGGCAACGGACCGCAGGTCATGCTGGGCGGCGTGCGTCCTGATCGGAACCCCGGCAACCGGGGACGCCAGCGGAGTAGCGCCCTCCATCCCACCGGTCACGACAGGGAGCGGGAGACCGGCCATGGCCGGGATGGCCTGGAGGGTCGCGAAGAGGTTGTCATCTGGCTGGTCGTCCGTGTAGCGGAACGCGCCGCTTGGGTTCTGGAATGCGGCCAGGGCACCGGCGGCGTCGAGAAGGTCGGGGGAGGACGGATCGAGGTCAAGGGACACGAGGGCCTGCACGGCAAGCGCCGTGGAGTTCGCGTCGGGCAAGAGTGGCTCGGCCGGCTGGAAGGCAAACCCGCCCGTCGGCGCCTGGACGCTTCTCAGAAAGTCGAGCGCTTTTGCCACCATCGGGTCATCCGCGCGGCCAGTGACCGCGAGGGCCTGGAGGACCAGCGCCGTGGTGTTGCTATCTCCCGCGCCTGGCGTTGTGGAGCCATCGAAGGCCCAGGAGCCATCTTCCCCCTGAGTGGTCTCAAGGGCAGCCACGGCAGCGCCAGGAACCGCCAAACCGGATCCAGAGAGCGCTAGCATCACCAGCGCGTGGTCGAAGATACCGGTGCCGTAGACCGCTGCCGGGAGCGGGGTGGCGCTTGGCCCGACCAGAGCGAGACCGTCGACGATGTCACGACTCTGGTCAAGGCGCCCCGCCGCCAGGTACGCAAGGCTCAATTTGGCCGCCTGACCGACGCCGGCCTCGACGTAGGTGGACTGTTGCCCGTTCAGGTAGCTCAGGGCCGCCTCAAGCGACGCTCCGACCTCGACACCCGCTGCTCGCGCCGCCGCCAGCGCGGTGACCGCATCGGCGGTCGTACCTGGATCGCTCGTCCCCGTAAATCCGACGAATCCACCGTCCGCCGCCTGTTGGGTGACCAGCCAGGCAATCGCTGCCTCAAGCGACCTCATGGCCTCGGGCGATGCCACGGGCGTCCCGCGGTCGTCCTGGGTAATGGCCCGGCTCACGCCGACTGGTCCCGTCAAGACAAGGGCCACGACCAGGATCAGAACGACTAGACGTCGGGCAGACGCGGCCAACCAAGCGGACGCCGCGGAAAGCGACAAGAGATGCGTCACGGGAACCTCCTCACAGCGAACACGTGGCAGCGCTGGCAGGAACAAGCGGCTTCGACAGGTCCTCGTCACGCCGGCTGGACGCCCCAAATTAGAGGCGAGTGTCACGGGCAACAAAAAACCCGCTCTGGCGAGCGGGTCGGGCCGAAGCGGTGCTGGGAACGGCGACGGTCAGGTCGACGTGCGGCACGGCATGCGGTGTCCTCCCCTTTCGCGCGAAGGGCCTCGGACGCAGCGGAGGCGGGTGACCTGGCTCCGCCGCCCGGCTCCGCTCGGAATCCGGATCGGCGATACAGTTGCGGGACAGCGCCGGCCTCGCACCGGCTTCCCCCTGTGACCCCGCGCATTCACACGCGGGCACCCTCTGCTGCAGCGACTCGGTTATTAACCACAGATCCTAAGTGATCTGGCGGAAGGAGTGTGGCACTCACCACCCGAGGTGTCAATCAGGACGTTTTCGTGTTTTCGTGCAAATCTCCCGCTCAAGACCGGCCCTCTCACCTTTCCTCCTGACGCGGCCGTCCGGCCCGTGGTAGCCGGTCCGGACGTAAGGTGCTATAAGGCCCCTGGGTCTGGGTGCCACGGCCCAGCCAGGGGGAGCGGCTTGGACGTTGTGCGGTCCATCGAGTTGGGGGTAGTTTCGGCTGGGGCGGCGATCCTCGGATCGATGCTGGGCTTGGGAGGCGGCGTCTTTCTGGTTCCGATCTTCACGCTCTTTTTCGCCGTGGACCAAAAGATCGCGATTGGTGCCAGCGCCGTGGCGGTCGTCACGAACTCTGTCGTCGGATCGACCGTCCACCTGCGCAGCCGGTTTACGAACCTCCGCTTGGCGATGCTGCTCCAGGTGGCGACTGCTGCCGGTGCCACCGCCGGCGCGGTCATCGGGGTCTATGC
Organism: Sphaerobacteraceae bacterium; assembly: GCA_016781925.1. Lineage (GTDB taxonomy): Bacteria > Chloroflexota > Chloroflexia > Thermomicrobiales > UBA6265 > LC2-1. The sequence goes on from JADDPH010000039.1 coordinate 31,492, forward strand.
CAACCCGCGGGTGGTGAACCTGATCTTCGGCGCTGTCCTCGTTTACGCGGCAGTCTCGATGGCGATGCGTCGGCAAGCGGCGGCAGTCGGGGAACCGGTCGATGAAGACGAACTCCGGCTCGGTGCGGTCTACCGTGACCCCGCGTCGAAGGATCCCGATCCCCACGTGCGATACGCGCCACAGCGGGTGCCACTCGGACTCGGCGTGAGCGGAGTGGCGGGGATGCTATCCGGGATGCTGGGCGTCGGCGGCGGGGTGATCCAAGTGCCCGCGATGAACCTCTTGATGCGCGTACCGGTCAAGGCGGCGGCCGGAACCAGCTCGTTCATGGTCGGGATCACCGCCGTCGCCACCGCCTCCGTCTTCTACGCTCAGGGCAAAATCGATCCCACCGTCGTGGTTCCGGCGATGGTCGGGATCTTCGTCGGCTCCCAGCTTGGCTCCCGTCTGACCCGGCGGATTCGAACCCAAAACCTGGTCGTGCTGTTCGTGCTGATCCTGCTCTATCTCGGCGGCTCGCTGCTGCTGAGGGCAGTCGGAATTACCCTACCGGGGCAGCAATGAGCGGCCGAACTGCGCCTAGCGATCAGGCGAGCCCCAGCCCGGCGGCCATCGACACCGGATCCTTTAGTGCCGGGGGGCCGCCTGACCTCGACGCGCGGACGGTGGAATTGTTACCCATATACCAGGCCGCCGGATCGGTCCTCACCTGGGGGTTTCGGGTGGCGGCGGGTTTGCTGACCGTTGGCATCGGGGTCGCGCTGCTGCGGCAAGAACCACTGGCAACGCGGGCAGAACCGCTGCCCGAGGTCATCTCGGGGCTCCTGGATGGGGATGCCAGGGGAATCGTCGATCTGGCTATCGTGGCCATGATCGCCACCCCAGTTATGACCACGTTAGCCGTCGCGATTGGCTTCCTGCGGCTCGGGGACCGGCTCTACGCCGCGCTCTCGCTCGTCGTTTTGGCCATCCTTGGGACCAGCATCGCGGTGGCACTCCTCACATGAATGAAGAGCCACGAGTGACCATTGGTAGCACCCGAGGAACGGCGGCCGGAGAAGGAGGGCCACGCCCTGGTGAGCCAGACCGATACTGCCATCGCCATTGAATCATCACCCGATCAGCGCCCGGTAGGCGTGGTCGTGGCGATGGACGCGGAGTTGCGGCACTTCCTAGACCGGATCGAGATCGAGAGAGAGGAGCGGGACGGACCCTGGCTGGACCGGTTCGCGAGGGTGGCAGGGGTGCCCCTCGTGGTAATTCGGTCTGGAATGGGAAGGGTCAACGCCGCCGCCGCGACGGAGCGCTTGATCAACGCCCATCGACCGAGAGCCATGCTCAATTTCGGCTGCTCTGGCGCTCACCGTCGAGATGTCCTGCAGGGGGACGTGGTGATCGGGGAGCGCAGCGTGCACCACGCCGCGCTGCACATCCTTCCCTCCGGGGAGGAGGTGCATCAGGGGATGCACGTCGAGGTGGCCGGAGAGGCATTTGCACCGACGCACCTGCCATCGGATCCAGATCTAGTGGCGCTGGCCCGACTAGCCGCCGAGACTTGGATTCCTGAGCCGTGGCCCCGCTCGCTCGGATGGCCGGAGGCAGTTCCCTATCGAGAGCCGAAGGTCCACGTCGGCGCGGTGGGCTCAGCCGACGTCTGGACCCAGGCGCAGGTTCGCCTGGACGCCCTGCACGCTCTGCATGGGACCCTCTGCGAGGACATGGAAGCGGCGGCAATGGCCCAGGTCTGCACCCTCCACCACGTCCCGTTCCTGACGATCAAGGACATTTCCAACAACGAGTTCCACGCCGTGAGCGACCTCACCGCGTTCGCCGACTTCCCAACGGAAGAAGTGGGGAAGCGTGCCGCCATGCTCCTGCTACAGGTGGTGGAGCAGATGGCGACCCATCAGGCGGCGCGTGTCTCCGTGGGAGACGCCGACGCGGAGGACGCATTGGCTCGTCGCGAGGGTTGACGATTGAGAGGTGCTGGGAAGCACCCCCCATCGGGAGTACCCCATGATCGCCCTACGACAATTCAGCTACTCGTCGTAGACAAGTGGGCGGACAATGATTCGGCCACGGGCTGGGTCGATGTCGAGGACCACCTCGGGGTGGTTGGGGAATAGTTGATCCGGACCGTTCGAAGGCGTGACGACGAAGACATCATGGGCGCCGGTCTCCATGAGGTCGGTGACCCGACCCAAGCTCGAGCCTTCCTCGTCGACAACCTCCAGGCCGATGAGTTGGTAGAGAAAGTACTCGCCCGGCTCCAGCGGGCGGGCATCAGTCCCTGCGATGCGAAGGGTTCGACCCCGGAGAGCCATTCCCGCCTCTGGGCTCGCAACCCCTTCGAGACGGAGCAGGGCCTGGCCAGCGTGGAACCGGACACCAAGGAGGCGCCGCGGCTGCGATTCGTCGCCGACGTAGACGCGCTTAAGCGTGGCGAGGTGCTCAGGGTCATCCGTGAACAGGCGCAGCTTGACCTCGCCATCAAGCCCATGTACGCCGACCAGCGCCCCTATCGCGAGGCGAACATGCTCCACTGGAGTGGCCGGATCGGGACCCGCGCTGTCCATGAGACGCTGCCCGCGGGATGGACGAAGCACGCACTTCGCCCGGGCTTCCGTATGACTCCGCTTCGCGCCGGAGCGAGCAGGTGCGTCCCTTGTTGGGCCGTCGCTTGAGGAGGCCGCTGCGGCACTCTGCTCCCGACGGGGTGGACGAGCTGAACTGGGACGCTTCGGGGAACGGGTTTCCATGTCAGAGACAGGGGATGTCTCACCCTCCGCCGCCTCGTGAAGGTCAGTGGGCTGACTCGTCGGACTCGCGGTAGACGCGCGGCGTCGACGGGGTGTGGCGTCACCGGGGGTCCGATCCATGGGATCGACCAGCCTATCCTTCGATGTCAAGGGAGGCCCGAACATCGTGGCGCGCTCCGGCGATCATCACCGCCGTCCGCATCGCACGGGCGATCCTGCCCTGGCGGCCGATCACCTTGCCGAGTTCCTCCTCCGGCACGTGGAGCTGAAGGTGGACCGCAGATCCCCTCCGCTCGACCGACACGCGCACGTCCTCCGGTGCATCGACGAGATTGGTCGCTAGATAAGCCACCAGTTCCCGCAGATCCTCCCTGGCATCGTCCGTCGCCCCACCCGCGTCCGTCTCCGGCTCAGTGTCGTCAGCGTCCACGAAATCGGCGTCGTCCATGGCCGTGTCCGTCATCGTCACCCCTGTTTGCGCCTTTAGGCAAGGCTGTCCGGTAAGAAACGACGAAGGGGGCAGACCGCATACGTCCGCCCCCCATGTCTCAAGTCCTTACCCCGCCGTCTCGGTTAGCCCTGGTACGCATCGACCCCGGGCGACCCTTAAACGGCGGTGCCCACCGTGGCCGCGTCCGCGGTGGCGTCAGCTTCCGTCGCGCGCGGATCCGCCACAATGCCGTGGCGGCGCAAGATGTCCCGCACGGTGTCGGTGGGCTGGGCACCATTGCTCAGCCAGTGACGGATCCGGTCTTCCTTCAAGGTGATGGTGGCAGGCTCGGTCAGGGGATCGTAGAACCCGATCGCCTCAATGAAGCGCCCGTCCCGGGGGAAACGGCTCTCCGCAGCAACAATACGGTAGCTCGGCCGCTTCTTGGCGCCCATCCGCCGGAGTCGAAGCTTGATCACGTGTGCTTGCCCCTCTCGGTCATTGATCCACCACCCCGGATGTAGCACCCATTGGGCACCGAGGCAGTCATTGCCGGATTAGTCATCGTGCGGCGGCAAACATGCCACCGAAGCATTCCATTCTGGCGCACCACAACATCGGCCGCGGGTGCAGAACCCGCAGACTATACCATGATTGACCAGCTAGCGTCATCGACCGTCGCAGACCGAGGTTGTAGAAATAGGTTGGACTCGCTGTCGGATGCTTGATCGTCTGATCGTCCGCCTATGTCGTGGCAATGGCGCGGCGGCGAGCGTTTGACGAGGCATCCACTGCCGTGGCACAGCAAGCGATGACCATGGCCCGAGTCAAGGGGCGGGGCAGGCCGAGCTTCGCAGCCCGGGAGGTGATCTGGCTGGGGCTATGCCGTCCGACGAGGGCCTCGGCAATCACTTGGCTTGGCCGCATCGTCGTCGTCTCCAAACCTGTCGGGGCACGCATGAACGGCATCCATCCTCTCTCACGTAACACCGAGCCGCGTACGGGTGAGACTCGATGCATCAACAGGCCGCACAACCATGGTCAAGACGACAAGAGTAGTAACCACTAACTATCGTATCAGTGTTAACACCTACTGACAACAGTTTGGTGCCGGTTTCTTCATCCGCCCGTGCCTCTTGCGCCAGCCACCGAGCGCTGCAGGATGCACACGAACCATCAGTCTCCGCCGCCAATCTCCTCGTCAGTCACCTCCTCGCCCGCGGCCGCAGCGCTGCCCCCGCCGAGACCCGGCCCCTCGTCCGGATCGCGAGCAGCTCGACCCGGCGGCTGGGCGATCGCGTTTGGGTCCGATGAATCAGTCGGGGCCGACGATGGCAACTGCTCGTCCCGGGCGGGACGCTCGGCGCCACTCTCCATCGTTGCGCTCCTTCTACATGTTCGCGGTCATTAGGGGTAGCTGGGTTGCCGGCAAGATCAGACCTTGAACGTTCCGGCTCAACCTCCCGCCAGCGTTCCAAGTGGCGGACCGGCACGCGACACCCGTTGGAGCGCACCAACCGTTCCACCGACGAGAAACTCTGGATGCTCTTGATTCGGATCCTCAGCACCGTGATCAGAATGGCGCCTCGGCGCACTCCTCTGATAACGATGCCCGTACTGCTCGACCCAGCGAGGTTCCTGACTGTCCAAAGTCGCCCATCCCACCCTTTATGTCACATCCGCGCTATCGCCAACTCCATTCCAACGTCCACCGCCTTCGGGCGCCGTCGGGCTCCAGCGTTGTGGAAAGCGTCAAGCAGCCCCGTATGGCGGTCACGACGGCCCGACGTGACTCGGCAGGAGCATATCAGCGCAGGATTGGCAGCTCACGACAAAGAGATGGCTGCCGAGTATGATCGCGCTCTTGCTCCCGAGTGGGAGGGTGCATCTTCAGGTCGGCTCAGTTCGGTGACGGACCGTAACTGGCATGAAACCACTGGTGATGGCGGTCATGATTCCTGCCCGCCTCCAGGTACCGCTGGCTGTATTGAATCTGGGGATCGGGTGGGGAGGAACATCCGGGCGAGTCGGTTGATCCGCTCGCATACTTGACCGCACCCATGCAGGTTTGCGCCCATGACGAACGCGACGAGGGTTGATTAGCCCGGGTGCCAGGCGGCTCAGAGACGACCAGAAGGATTCCCTTCGCTTCGGAACAGGGACGGGAGACTCGGATTGCAACCACTTGCCAGGGATAAACGGCCGTTCCACTTCGGCACGAACTTTAAGATGAACCAGACGCCGGCGGAGACGGCCCGGTTTCTTGCTGACCTTGCCCCTCGCCTAAACCAAAATAGAGTGCCTGAAACCGTTCGGCTCTTCGTGATCCCGCCGTTCACCTCCTTGCCCATGGCCATTGCCGCTCGTGAGACAGCGGGGCTCACATCGCGGGTCTGGATCGGGGCGCAGAACGTTCATTGGGCGACCGAGGGCGCCTACACTGGAGAAATCTCGGTCCCGATGCTGACCTCGATCGGTGTGGATCTTGTCCTGCTTGGCCATGCGGAGCGACGGGGCCTCTTCGGGGAGACGGACGAGGCCCTGGCGAAGAAGGTGCCGGCGGCGCTGGTCGCCGGGCTGCAGGTGCTGCTGTGCGTTGGAGAGACGGCCGAGGAGAAGGCCTTCGGTGTGGGACCGGAGACGGTGACTCGGCAGCTCAAGATCGCCCTCCACGACGTGGGGAATGAGGCGCTGTCCCGGCTCCTCATCGGCTACGAGCCGGTCTGGTCCATCGGCGCTGGCGGCACGCCGGCACGCCCGCAGGACGTCATGGAGACGGTTGTTCCGCTTCGGCACGCGCTAACTGAAAAGTTTGGGGCAGCCGGACAAAACGTGCCGATTCTCTACGGGGGTAGCGTGGCCCCGGACAACTGCGGCGACTTCGTCACCCTGGAGGAGATCGACGGGCTCTTCGTCGGCCGGGCTGCTTGGCAGGTCGAGGGGTTTGAGCGGGTGCTCCAGGCGGCCTTGGTAGCCCGAGGTGATATCCGGGGTGATGCGGACTGACGGGCGATCGGTCGAACATGCCAAGTCCTGCCCTGACCACCACGGCGACCTGGCGAAATCAAGACGACCCTGCGGCTGACCCGACCTCTACCCCGGCTGGCCGTAGGAGGTCAGGAAGCGATTCCGCATCTCCAGGATGCGGTTCTCCGGAACGAGGTTCGGTTCCCGGCCACCATTCGCCGCCAGCGCATGCACGTAAACCTTCGCAGCTTCCTCGACGATCTCCGCGATCATGAGGGCCTCACCGAAGTCTTTGCCGAACGCGATCAGGCCGTGATTCCGCAGGATCACGGCGAGGCCACCGTCGTCGACCACCTCCAGCACGCTCTCGCCGAAGTCGGGCGTGCCAGTCAAGCCGTAACGCGTGACCGGTACTCCGGCTCCGAGGACCAACGTCATTTCCGCCAAGATGGGCGGCAGGGCGTCCCGGATCGTGCTAACCACGGTCGAGAAGTGGGAGTGGGTGTGTACGATGGCGCCGACGTGTGGCCGGTGCCGATAGACCATCGTGTGGAGCGGCGTCTCACTGCTTGGCTTCCGAAAGCCGTCTTGGACGTTGCCTTGATCGTCAACGATGACCACGTCCCGGCCCGTCACGGTAGGGTAGGGCATCCCGCTGGGAGAGATGGCGATCAAGCCAGATGCCGGGTCGCGGAGACTCATGTTACCGGCAGTCCCATGCACAATGCCGAGCTTCAGGGCATCCATGCCGACCCGGACCACCTGCTCCCGCAACTCCGCCAGCAGCACGTTAGACCTCTTTCCGGTGGGGCCGTCGGTCATGTCCAAACCGTTCGAGGGCTGTCCTCGTTGGCGTCACCCGGCGGACCACACCTTGGTGGCACCCTTGAAGCCCGGGGCTACGCGGGCTGCAGGGGCCGTGGGGCGTACCGCTCAACGTATGCCCGGTAAGCCGCGATCTCCTGGGCGCTACGAGCAGCATCCCATCCAAGGTGCCGCTCCGCGACTCGCGCGGCGACCCCATCGGCATGCAGTCCAACCGTCGGCCCCCAACCAACCATCGTTCGCCGCAAGAGGGTATCGGCGAGGGTTTCGGCCATCTCGTCGCGGAGTGCCAGCACCACCTCGGCGCAGATGGCTCCGGTTTCCGCGCTGAGTGGCTCGCGGAGGTCGGTCTCGGCCTCCGCGAGCGCCAGCACCGCCGCCGCCCGCGTCCCATAGACCCGGAGCAGGTGATCCACCGTTCGCGCCGGCAGTCCGCTCTCGGAGGCGAACCGCGTCTGGAAGGATTGGAAACTCTCTCCGTTCACATGACCACCCGGCAATGGAACCTGTTCGGTGGGGCACGGTGGCACCGGCCGGTCAAGCTTGCGGAAGACGGTGTCGACCGCCTGCTCGGCCAGGTTGCGGTAGGTGGTCAGCTTGCCACCAACGATCGAGAGGAGACCCTGCACCCGCTCCTGCCCTCGTCCGTGGTCGTAGACGATATGGCGGCGGGTGATCCCTCCTTCCCGGCCATCCTCCTGGTAAGGCAAGGGTCGGACGCCTGAGTACGTGAATCGGACGGACTCCCGGGTGAGCGCGGCACTCGGCAGCACCCGATTGGTCTCCGCGATGAGGTAGGCGATCTCCGCTTCGTCGGCCTCCACTAGGTCAAGATCCCCAGTGTATCGGGAATCGGTGGTGCCAATGAGGACGTGGCCGTTCCAGGGGATGATGAAGAAGGGCCGGCCATCCTCTCGAGCCTCAACGTAGAGGGCGTCCCGTGGCACACCGGGAAACGGATCCACCACGATGTGGCTGCCTTTGGTCCCGCCGATCATGCGTTTGGTTGCCCCATTCAGGTCTGTCAGTACCTCGTCCACCCAGGGGCCGGCGACGTTGAGGGTGACTGGGGCATGGGCCTCATAGGTTCCGTCATCCAGAACATCCGTGAACGCGACACCCCGCACCGCACGATTGCCTGTCTCCGGGTCCGACTCCAAGAGAAGACGGTCCACACGTGCGTACGTCAGGATGGAGACGCCGTGGTCGCGAGCAGACAGGGCGTTTTCGACCGCCAAACGCTCCGCGTACTCCACTTGCGCGTCGTAGTAGACGGCGGCGCCCTGCAAGCCCGTCGGGTCGAGGCCCGGTGCTCGCTTGAGTGCCTCCTCCCGGGAGAGCATCCGGTGGCGGTCCAGCGACTTGTCGTAGGAGAGGACGTCATACAGCACCATGCCGGCACGGATCAGCCAGGGACCACGCTTGTCCCCCTTGTAGATCGGAATCAGCAGTGGCAGTGGCTCGACGAGGTGGGGGGCAATGAGCAGGAGGCGCTCGCGCTCCCGCAATGACTCACGAACCAGGCCCACCTCACGGTGCTCAAGGTAGCGGAGCCCACCGTGAATGAGGCGACTGGACCAGCTTGTCGTGCCGCTGGCCACGTCCCCTTTGTCGAGGAGCAAGGTGCGCAGACCGCGCATCGCGGCGTCCCGCGCGATTCCGGCGCCGTTGACCCCCGCGCCCACCACGATCACGTCAAATCGGGTCCCGCCAATGTCTTTGGGAACCGGCGTTCGTCGCG
>JADDPH010000007.1 GCA_016781925.1 Sphaerobacteraceae bacterium
TTAGCTTCACACCGCGACAGCACTTCTGCAACCCGCTCTAGTGCTACCGGCCAGCCGCGAAGTCCTCCGCGGGTACCTCGACTACGTCGCCTCCGCGCCCGACGACCTCACGACCATCGCGAACCTCATGTTCGCGCCCCCGGCGCCGTTCGTGCCGCAGGAGCGCGTCGGCGAGATGGTGCTGGCGATCCTCGTCGTTTGGACGGGGAGTGTGGAGGACGGAGAGCGGGCCCTGGCGCCACTCCGGGCGCTCGCGACCCCCGTCACCGACACCGTGGCTCCGATTCCCTACCCGGCGATCTACCGGTACACGGATCACCAGTCTGCCCCGCATGTATCTTCGATCCGGTCCATGTTCGCCCATGAGCTGAGCGACGCCACGGTCGCCGCGGCGCTGGCGGCCATGGAGGGGGCCACCTCGCCGTACAGCCTGATCCAGTTCCGTGGCCTCGGCGGCGCAGTGTCTCGCGTCGGGAGCGAGGCCACCGCGTTCGCCCACCGCGACCAGCCCTACTTCGTGGCGATCATCGGTCTGTGGTTGGACGCCGCCGAGGACGCCTCCGTCCACACTGGCTGGGTCGAGTCGCTCTGGAACGCCATCCGACCCGAAGGGTCCGGCGTCTACGTCAACTTCCTGGAAGACGAAGGCGCGGACCGCGTGCGCGACGCCTACCCGCCGGCCACCTATGCCCGGCTCGCGAAGGTCAAGCAGCAGTACGACCCAGGGAATCTCTTCCGGTTCAACCAGAACGTCCCGCCGCAGTCTTGAGACGCCACCGGCGAGCGGCCCGGCGTGATCGGGCCGCTCGCCGGCTCCCAGGCGTGGCAGCGCTTAACCTGGACTCTGTCGGTTGGGTGCTCGACCAGCGCTTGGGGGATCGAGTATTGGTTTCACTGGGTGCTGGACGTGACCGTGCGTAAGCACGAGTGTCAGCTTCGCACCAGCGACGCCACCGGAATCGTCAGCGTCTTGCGCCACATCGCCCACAATCTGCTGCAGGGGGGCCGAGCTATCCAGGTCAACATCAACGCCAAGCGCTTGATGTACGGCCAGCACCCTCTTGATGTCCTCACGGTCCTGGCGGCCCAGGTCGGTTTGTCCCGCTCTCCAGCCACTCGCCGGACCAGCGCCTCACTCCCTCAGGAGAAGGCAGAGCCAGAAGCAGTTCTGTCACCGTCCGCCGCAGCCGCGGGTGGACGAGATCGGGTGCGAGATCCGCCAGTGGCACAAGGACGAACGCGCGCTCGTGGAGCCGCGGATGGGGCAAGGTAAGGTCCGGATCGTCGAGTACGTGATCGTCGACCAAGAGGAGATCCAGGTCGAGTGTCCGGGGCGCATTCGCGAACGTCCGAACGCGGCCAAGCTCTGCCTCGATTCTCAGCAATCCATGGAGGAGATCGGGCGGAGCCAGGGTCGTGATGAGCCGTGCGACGGCGTTGAGATAGGGCGGCTGGTCGGCATAGCCAACCGGCTCGGTCACGTAGAGCGGTGAGACGACGTCGATCTCGCCGAGAGCGGCGAGACGACGAACTGCTTCGCGCAGCGTCGCCTCCCGATCGCCAAGGTTGGCCCCAAGGGCGATGTACGCCGTCGCCACGACTAGATCTGGCCCTTCCCGGCGTCGGACCAGGTGCGCTCCTCGGCGGGCGCTCCACGGACTACCGCATCCGTCATCCGTGCCACACGCACCATCGGCCGAGCATCATGGACACGGACGATGTCGGCACCGTGAGCGATAGCAAGGGAGACGGTCGCGGCGGTGCCCTCCATCCGATCCCCTTCCGGCACCCCGAGCACCCGCCCAATGGTGCTCTTGCGGGACGTGCCGGCTAAGATGGGCCGGCCCAGCACCCGTAGCTCGTCGAGACGACGCAGCAACTCCAGGTTCTGACGCCAGTCCTTGCCAAATCCAAACCCTGGGTCGACGATCAAGAGATCCCAGGCGATGCCGGCGGCCAGCGCCAGGTCCAAGCGTCGGGCCAACTCCCGGACAATGCTCGTCACCAAATCCCCGCGCCCGTCCGGCGGCAGATCGTGCATCACGACCGCAGGTACGCCGGCTCGGGCCACGACCGCCGCCAGGTCTCGATCCGCGGTAAGGCCCCGCACATCGTTCACGAGGCTTGCCCCCGCCCGGAGCGCCGCCTCCGCCACAGCGGCCTTGGTCGTATCGACCGAGATGGGCACGTCGACCCGGACGGCAACCGCCCGGAGCACCGGAAGGAGCCGGGCCAGTTCCTCCTCAGCGCTAATGGGCGTATGGCCCGGCCGCGTTGACTCCGCACCGATGTCGATCAGATCCGCCCCGTCCGCCACGGCGGAAGCAGCATGTTCCCCTGCCCGCTCCGGCTGCCCCGCGAGCCCATCCGCGCTGAACGAATCCGGGGTCGCATTGACGATCGCCATCACAAAGGTCTTCGTGCCCCAAGCCAGACTCCGACCATGCCATCGGGTTGGCAGTGGCACGTCCCGCATTAGTGGCAGCATCCCATGCGATATGGAGCAGCGACTCGGTTGGCGACCGCTTTCCGCCACCGTGCGAGAACGGCAAACGCCCCCGGTGCGCCTCGATCCCGTGCCGGAGTGCCGGCCGGCAGACGAGCAAAAACTCGCGGGGAAGTGAGCCCAGACGCCCCGGGACGAACCCTCACGCTCACCCGCTCCGGCTGCGGACAATGGAAAAGAACTCGGCACGGGTCTCCGGCCGCCGCCGGAAGCCATCCCGCACCGCGGAGGTGACCATCGTCGCCCCCGGCTTTTGGATGCCCCGGATGCTCATGCAGGTGTGGACCGCCTCGATCACCACCCCGCAGCCGTCCGGCCGGAGCTCCTCCATCACGGCATCGGCAATCTCGCTGGTCAGGCGCTCCTGGACCTGAGGACGGCGGGCGTACCCCTCAACGAGCCGCGCCAACTTGCTCAGTCCCACCACCCGGCCCTGGGGGATGTAGCCGATGTGGGCATGCCCGGTGAATGGGAGCAGGTGATGCTCGCAGGTGGAGGCAAAAGGAATATCCCGCAGCACCACCATCTCGTGATGGTGCTCGTCGAACGTGACAGACAGGTGACGGCGCGGGTTCTCCCGCAGGCCCGCGAACATCTCGGCGTAGGCGCGGGCCACCCGCTCCGGCGTGCGGAGCAGCCCATCGCGGTCCGGGTCTTCCCCGATCGCCAGCAGCATCTCGCGAACTGCTGCCTCCAGCCGGGCCAGATCAACACCTGCCGAGCGTTCAACCGGCGCGTCAGCTTCGGGCAATTCGGTGTCGGGGGCCCCCGCGCGTTCTACCAGATCCGCGCCAGTCGTCATGCCCCGGCTCCTAACCTGGCCCATCAGCGACGGTCCCCGCCGCGGCTCCGGTAGATCTGGATCCCCGCGGCGTCCAAGATGGAGCCCTTCATCGGCGCCTCCGGCTTGCGGACCGCCACCGTCACGGCCTCGGCAGAAGGAAAGTCGGCCAGCAGCGTCGCGGCAATCTCCTCGGCCACCGTCTCGATGAGCCGGCGCGGCGCCCCCTCAACGACGGCACGAATGCGCTTGTAGGCGGCGCTGTAGCTGATCGTTCGCTCCAGGTCGTCGCTCTGCCCAGCGGGGCGCAGATCCGTCTCAATTCGCACATCCACGACGAATCGCTGCCCCAGCGCCTGCTCCTCCGGGTTGACCCCATGGAACGCGTAGAAGCGGAGTCCCTCCAAAAAAACTTCGTCCCTCGTCATACTTCCGTCAAAACCTCAGTGTCAATATCGTGGCCGCTCCCCAGCACCTGGCCCTCGTGTCACTCCAAGTCTACTCCGAGGTGCGTTCCACTCTCGACGTCGCAGCTCATCGATGAAGCCATTATCCGAGTGGGGGGGACGGAGCGGGGGCGACCGTGTGGCCGCCCCCGCTCTGCCTTGCCGTCTATCTCACTCAGACAGGACCGATTCGTTAGGCCGGCGGGATCGTCTTCGGAACCACGATCTCGATCAGCGATGGGGCCCTGTCCTTGATCTCAACCAGCGCAACCGACTTGGACGGGATGCGCGACCCCTCCTCGTAAGAAATGGTACCCGTCGCGCCATTGAACCCCTGAGTGGCCGCAAGAGCATCGCGGATCGCTTCGCCCTCAAGGCTGCCGGCGCGGTTGATCGCATCGGCCATCAGCTTGATCCCGTCGTACCCGAGCGCGGCGAACGCGACCTCAGGCGCTTTGCCGTATTTGACTTGGTAGGCCTCGGCGAACGCTTTGCCCTCGGGCGCGTCCCCGAACACGCCCTGGTGGGTCGTGAAGAAGACATCACGTGAAGCATCGCCCGCCAACTCGACAAGCAGCGGCGTGTCGTAGCCGTCACCGCCGAGAATCGGCTGGGTCAGACCCAAGTCTCGCGCCTGCTTCACGATCGTCCCGATCTCACCCGGGTTGGAGGAAATGAAGAGCACGGCCGGCGCCGGGTTGAGGTTCTTGAACTCGGTAAGCTGCGCGGAGAAATCGGTATCGCCCATGGAGTAGGTCAGTTCGGAGACGATCTGGCCCCCGATGTCCTCGGCCGTGTAGCGGTCCTTGAAATACTTGGCGAGGAACTTGGTGTAATCCATCGCCTCATCGAAGAGGAGCGCGCAGGTCTGCCAACCCTTGGTCTGAGCGAACTCAGCGGACGCGGCAGCCTGGACGTTATCGCCGAACGGCAGCATGAAGATGTAATCGCCAATGCTGGTGATGATCGGTGCGGTTCCCCCAACATCCAGGAACGGGACGCCCGCCTCCTGGGCCACCTGACCGCCAGCGAACATGTAGGAGGTATCCGTGAGCCCGGCCAGGGCCGGCACCTTGTCCTCTTCCACGAGCCGCTTGACCACGCTCGTGATCGTCGGCACGTCGCTCTTGCCATCATAGACCTGTAGCCTCACGGGCCGTCCGAGGATGCCCCCGCTCCTGTTCAGTTCCTCGGCCGCCAGCTCGGAGCCTTCCCGGGCAGGGTTGTCGAGCGAGGCATAGCCGCCGGTCAGGTTGTACGGGCAGCCAATCACCACCGGATCGCCACTCGGCGGGGGCGCCACCGGGGTGCCATCCTGAGCGGCCACGCCCGGAGCAATTTTCAGCATCGCGGCCAGCATCGGCCCAGAGATGCCAAGCGCCGCCGCTCGCCGGACGATCTGGCGCCGGCTGAATCGGCCGCTCAGGGCGCCCTCCAGCAGTGCCGATACCGGCGTGACACTCGCCCCCGGCGAGTCGGGTCCATGTCCGTTTCCGCGCTCCCTCGAGTCACCCATCGCTCATCGCTCCTCGCACGTTCATCGGTTCCAAAGCCCAGCCGGCACGTCGCCGGTGCTGCTTGCAATGGCCGCCAACCTCCTATCCTACCCGGTCCTCGACCGGTCGTCTGCCGGGATCTCATCCACCCCAGGTGCCAGGGTCGGAGTCGCGTCGGGGGATAGTCCAGCCGGACGCCGGCGGCCGGGCCGGAAGCGTCCGAGGAGAGCCGGGCCAACCTCCCGATCGCCGAAGAGGCCCTGCGGCCGGAAAATCATCACGAGAATGAACCCGACGGCGAGGATAATCTGCGCCAGCCCGTAGTGGGCGCCAAATGAAAGCGGTCCGAGGTCCATCCCATCCTCGACGTCTCGCAGGTACTCAGGCGCCAGGGTGAGAATGGTGGCCCCAACCACCGCCCCGCTAATGCTGCCCATGCCGCCGAGAACAACCATGATGATCACGTTGAAGGTGGTCGTGAAGTAGAAGGCGCTCGGGGCGGCGGTCCCGATCTGATGCACGAGCAGCGATCCTGCCACGCCAGTGAAGAAAGCTCCGACCACGAAGGCGAGCAGGCGTTTCCGCAGCACGTCCACCCCGATAGCCCGTGCCGCGATCAGGTTCTCCCGGGAGGCGATCATTGCGCGCCCAAAGGAAGAGGCGCGCAGGCGCCAGACGGCGTAGACGGTGACCACCACCCACGCATAGGCGACCCAGAGTCCCGTCAAGCCGGGGATTTGCGAGAGCCCGCGGGCGCCCCGAGTCACACCCTCCCAGTTGATCGCGACCGCCTGAACGATGATGAGGAAGCCCATGGTTGCTACGGCAACGTAGTGACCAGAGAGACGCATCAAGGGGGCCCCGACTAGGGCAGCGACCAGTGCTGCCAAGCCACCGCCGGCTACGCAGGCCACGAGCAACGCCGCCTGCTCCGGCCACGCGCTCAGGTCCAGCGTCGCCAACCATTCCGGCAAGCCAGGCAGAAACATCTCGCTCTTCCACTGGGGCGCGATCGTCAACAGGGCGCCGGTGTAGGCGCCGATGGCGAGAAAGCCGATTTGACCGAGCGAGAAAACGCCGGTGAAACCGCTCGTCAGCGTCAGGCTGACGGCGATGATGGCGTTGATAGCCACCAAGGTGACGAGTTGCTGGCGGTAGCCATTCAGGGAGGCTTCGGCGTAGGCAAGAAACAGGCCCAGCAGGGCGAGGGCGGCGACGGCCACGGCGAGCCGTTGCACACCCCGGCTACGGGAGCGAGCCATGCCCCGTGGTGACCCAGCGTGATCGAGGGTGACCATCAAATCTTCTCCGGTTCCGTCGACCCCAGGATGCCCTGGGGTCGGACCAGCAAGACCAGAATCAGGGCGGTGAAGACGAACGCATCCCGGTAGCTGGTCAATGCGTCCGGCAGCCAGGCCACGAGGAAGATCTCGCCAAACCCGAGGATGTACGCGCCGAGGACCGCCCCAGGGATCGAACCGAAGCCGCCGATCACCGTGGCAACGAACGCCTTGAGGACGGGGATGAACCCCATCAAGGGTTCGATCCGTCCAACTCGCGCACCCCAGAGGATGCCCGCGACACCGGCCATGGCCGACCCGATGACAAACGCGGCGACGATCACCGTGGTGATGTTGATGCCCATCAACTGAGCCGCCGTCACGTTCTCGGCCGTGGCCCGCATCGAGACACCAAGCTGGGTCCGGGTCACGAATAATGTCAGTCCCGCCATCAGGGCCAGAGCGACGCCAACGGTAACCAGGTTCGTGCCGCTGATTTGGACGCCCGCGCCCAGGTCAACCTGCTGCTCGATGAGTCTCGGAGTGGGGAACTTCTTCGGCTGGGCGCTGAAGGCAAGCACCGCCGCGTTCTGCAGGGCAATCGAGACACCGAGCGAGGTCAGGAGCAGGGCCACGTCCGGCGCGCCACGTGCGGGCCGGTACGCCACCCGCTCCATCACCAACCCAATGACCACCGTGGTCAGCACCGCCAGGACCGCGATGACCAGGAATGGCAGGCCACTGCGAGCGTAGAAGTAGGTCGCAAACGCCCCCAGCATCAGCACCTCGCCGTGGGCGAAGTTGATCAGCCGCAGGATGCCGAAGATCATCGCCAGCCCGATGGCGACGAGGGCGTAGATGCTGCCCAAGCTGAGCCCGTTGACAAACTGTTGTCCGAATTGCCCGAAATTCATAGGATCACCTACCACCCCTATGCGCCTTATGGCTTCACCACCACGGACCCTTGACCCCATCAACCCGCGAGTGGATCGGTCTCCCAATGCCGACTGGGCTACCCTCCCAGGTACGCCCGCTCCACCTCGGGGTTCGCTGCCAACTCACGTGCCGGGCCATGGAGGACGATCCGACCCGTCTCTAAGACGTAGGCGCGATCCGCGACTTCTAACGCCTTGCGAGCATTTTGCTCCACCAGCAGAATCGTCACACCTTCGGCCTTCAGGCGCGCCACCACATCGAAGATGCGCTGAACCAGGAGAGGCGCTAACCCAAGCGACGGCTCGTCCAGCAAGAGTAGGCGCGGCCGGGCCATCAGCGCCCGCCCGATGGCAAGCATCTGCTGCTCCCCGCCGGAGAGCGTCCCACCAGACTGGCCGATTCGCTCTTTGAGAACTGGAAACAGGTCAAAAACTCGATCCAGGTCGTCCCCGAGTGCGGCGCGATCCTTCCGTCGCACCGCGCCCAGCATCAGGTTCTCCCGCACGGTCAGCGACCCGAAGATCTGCCGCCCCTCCGGGGACTGAGAGATGCCACGGGCCACGATTTCGTGCGGCGCCAGCGTCGTGAGATCGGTGCCGTCGTAGCGAATCGAACCCAGTCGAGGCCGGAACAGGCCAGACACGGTGCGGAGAGTCGTCGTCTTGCCGGCGCCGTTCGAACCCACTAGCGCGACCAGTTCGCCATCCTGCACCTCCAAGGAGACGCCCTTGACTGCCCGGATTGCCCCGTAGGCGACGTGCACATCCTCTAAGATCAGCATGCCAAGACGCCAACGTTGAGATGCCGCAGGGGGGGCCGAGGTCGTCGGTGATCTGTTTGCGCTGGTCCCGTGCTGGGGCACTTGGTCTCCATCACATGCTCTCCTCGTGCGTCTGCTGTCGACCATCTACCGTAGGAAGTGCCATGTCGGGGGTCTCGTCCGCGCCGAGGTAGGCCTCGATGACTTTGGGGTCAGCACGAATCTCGGCGGGCGTACCAGAAGCAATGACCCGCCCGTAGTTGAGAACCTGGATTCGCTCACAGAGGCGCATGATCAGGGACATGTCATGCTCCACCACCACAACGGTCAGCCCAAACCGGGCGTGCAGGTCCCGAATGAGTTGGGTGAGATCAGCGGTCTCTTGAGCATTCATCCCTGCCGCTGGTTCGTCCAGCAAGAGGACGCTCGGCTCCGTCGCCAAAGCACGGGCAATCTCCAGCTTGCGCTGAAGTCCATAAGGCAGCGAGGTTGCTGGGACCCCATGCAGATCCGCCAGACCGAGCGCGGCCAGATGCTCAAGCGCTCGCTCCTCAATCGCCCGCTCCTTCCGGAGGAACGACGGGGCGCTGAAGATGGTCTCCCAGAAACCGGCACCACCGCGCATGCCTTGGGCAGTGCGCACGTTGTCCAGCACCGACATTCCCGCGAAGAGCCGGATGTTTTGGAACGTCCGCGCGATGCCGAGCGCCGTTATCTTGTCCGGAGGCAACCCCGCGATCTCGCGGCCGTGAAACACAATCCGCCCCGAGGTGGGCCGCAGGAACCCGGTGATCACATTGAACAATGTGGATTTACCCGCCCCGTTCGGGCCGATCACCCCGAGAATCTCTCCCTGGCGCAAATCCAAATCGTAGTCGGCTAGTGCCTGGAGCCCGCGAAAGGCGCGCCCTACTCCAGCCGCTCGAAGGATCGGCTCCCCAGTCGAGGCTGGGCGACCCTCGGTTGTTTCTGCGATGAGTCCGCTGCTCACGCCGTTGGCTCCAGCCCATAGAGGCGGCGGGCGTTGGAGCGGAGGATCTGCTCGGCCATCTCCGCGGCATCCTCCCGCCCGATCATGTTCCAGTCGATCAACTCCCCGAGCACCGTTCCAAGGGCGCGGCGGCCGTGGACCGCCGCGAACCAGAAGTGTTCGGGAATCGTGAAGCCGTCCGAGGAGTAGAGCACCCGGCTGGACGGCGCCAGCGCCAACGCCTGCCGCACGATGGTCTCGAACTCGGTCGCGACAAACGGGATTGCCAACCCGAGGTCCAGGTAGACATTGGGATAGACGCTCGCGAGATAGCTCAACTCCCGCACGAAGGGGTATCCGGCGTGAAGCAGCACCAAAGGCACGTTCCGGAACCGGCCGTCCTGGAACACGGTCCGAAGTTGCAGGGGGTTGCCCGTTAGCAGCGACACATCCGTGTCCCCGAAGCCGGTGTGGAACTGGATCGGGAACCGCTCCGTCGCGCACCACTCCAGCGCGATCAGGAGAAAGTAATCGAGGAACGCCTTGTCCGCGATGCGGACCCGGCCCGCCGAGGTTGCCTCCGCCTTGAGCGTCCCAAACGCCCCGTAGGCGGTCTCCCGCTTCACTGGCTCGATCGCCAGGCCGGTTCGGTAGGCGATGATGCTCTTGAGGGACGCGACGTTCTCAGCCCTGAGCGTCTCCCGGTTGAGACGAGCGCGAAATCGCTCCTCCACCTCGCCGGCGTCTGACGACTCCAGGACGAGTTCCTCAAGCACCGTCTCCAGCCGCAGGGCACCGATGGTAACCGCCCCGCCGAGCTGGGCGCTCATCTCCTCAACCGTGAAATTCTCCGCCCCCCGACCGGCGTATTTGAAATCCAGCACGGCCGCCTCGATGTTGGCGGCGGCCATCAACCTCGCGGCAAACGCGTCGTGACCGAGCGCGGCGCGTGCGTCGAGCACCTCCGGCTCACGGGCCGCACACCCGAGCAGGCCGGCCAACTCTCGCAGGGTCCACCGGTAGTAGACCGTCCCGGGGACACCAAGTCCAACGTCCAGTTCCCCGCCCTCGGTGAAGAGCATCCGATACTCATCCGCAGACAGTGACGTCGTGGGTCGCCGCCAGGGATGGCAGTGCTGGTCCACGACCGGGATGTGACTCAGGTCCAGGGTCTCGACCATTGGCGCTTGCACTCCCAACAACCTTATCGCTGCGCTCCAGACACCCGCCTGGATGAGACCGGGTACGCACCGCATGGTCCGTCCCCGTCTGCGCTGGCACGACCACTGACCGCGGCCGCATCAGACCGCATGCTGGGCGACCTGCCATGCCACCCGCCGCCACCCTTCTCACCTGTGAGCGGGGGAGAGAATACGCTGCCCAGCGCGACATCCCCAGGCCTAGTACCGGGCGTAGTGGCTCGCGAACTCGTCCTCCTCGGGCCGGTGCCGGTAGAACTCTGCCTCCGAACGCCGGACGGTAAGAAACCCCTCGCGGAGCATCTCACCCATCGCGCTGCCGAGGACCTTGTCTTGTGCCAGTTCGTCCAGCGCTTCGTCGAGAGAGCCGGGCAGCCGTCGCATCCCCCGCCGCTCGCGCTCCTCATCGGTGAGCAAGCCGGGATCGACATCCAGCGGCGGGCCGGGATCGAGCCGGCGCTCGATGCCGTCAAGACCGGCGGTAATGATGGCGCCAAGGGCGAGGTACGGGTTGCACGTGTTGTCGACCGTCTTTAACTCCAGGTTGGTCGTTCCCTGCTCTCGCCCCCAGAAGGTTGAGGGCACACGGACGGCCGCCTCACGATTGTCGAAGCCGTAGCAGACAAAGGCCGACGCCCAGGCATGCGGTTGGAGCCGACGATAAGAGTTGACCGTCGGGCAGGTGATTGCCGTCAGCGCCGGTAGGTGGTCCAGGACGCCAGCCACGAATTGGGCGCCCAACTCGCTGAACCGGTGCGGCAGCCGGTCGGGGTCGTAGAGCAGGTTGTCCCCCGTATGGATGTCCCAGAGGGAAAGGTGGACGTGGGCGCCGGAGCCGATTTGGTCCGGGAACGGCTTGGCCGCGAAGGAGGCGACCATGCCGTGCCGCGCCGCAACCGCCTTGGCCGTCTCCCGCACGACGATCTGATTGTCCGCCGCTGCCAGCGCGGGCGCGTGGCGAATCGAGATCTCCTGCTGCCCGGCGCCATACTCCGGCAGCGCCTGCTCCACCCGGAGCCCCTGCGCCTCCAGGGCAGCGATTAATTCATCCGTGAACGGGGCCGCGGCGTTCATCCCGACCGTACTGAAGCAGAGCGAGCGGTCCGCGGGGTGGTAGCGCCCATCGACCTCCCGCCCCAGGAAGAACTCGTGCTCAAACACCGCCTCGACCGACATTCCTCTGTCGTCGGCGCGCCGCAGGACCCGCTGTAGGAACGAACGGGGACATCCGGGAGAAGGCTCGCGGTCCAACGTCAGCAAGTCGCACATCATCGCGCCGGTGCGGGGCACGTACGGGAGCATCACAAACGAGGCCGGATCTGGAACGAGGCGAACTTCGCCGACCGCCGTCATCCCTGCCACCGGCTGAAGTTGGTCCAGGGCGTTCATCGCCATCTGCGCGCTGGTGAGAGCGATGCCCTCCTCCAGCCGATCAGCCAACCCGGCGGCGTGCGTGGCCTTGCCGCGGACGATGCCGCCGTAGTCGCAGTACAAGAAGCGCACGAGGCGCAGATCCGCCGCCTCCACCGCCGCTAACACCGCGTCGCTGTCCGCTCGCTCGCGGGCCAGCACTGGGGCCCCATGCTCGCTCATGTCGCCGGCTCCTCCCGAAACCGCGCCAACCTGGCAACTGTCCCCTCGTCCCATTCCTGTGGTCTGGAGCTCAGCAGGCTCCGACACCCCAGAGGCACATCCGAGCTCTTGCTCGCCTGGAACACCGGGGAGAGAGGCGTCGTTGAACCAATCGCTGATTGCGGCCCGTAGCTTACCCCACGGCGGGTTCCGACAAGGGCGAGCGATA
>JADDPH010000041.1 GCA_016781925.1 Sphaerobacteraceae bacterium
TCCGCCGCAATCGCGTCCAACAACGTCTCGTGCATCGGTCGATCTCTCACGTCGTTCCTCCGAATTCCCTCGAACCGGCGCACCGGAGACTCCCGTCGGGGTGATAGTGCCCGCCACGTAGAACCGTGGTCAGATGTCTAGGACCTAAACGTCGTTGCCGACCCCTTGGATCACTCGGCGTGCAGCGTGGAGTAGCGAAAGCGACAACGGCGCCAAACTCGGGCTGCCCGTGGGTCTTTTTGGCAGGTGTACAAAGGCCGGCGCACGCATCCACGCCGTGCTCAATGTCATCCCAACTCGCGGCGTGATCGCCCGTGCGGCGGTGCGGCCGGCGACCCCTGCCTCCTGACGAATGTCACCCTGCGGGAGGTCTTCATGCTCCCACGAGACGCAACTACGGCGACCGCTGCACACCCTGGTTCAGGCACCGATTGTGCTGGGTCGTCGGACGACTGCTACACTACGGATGCGTAGGGCGCAGAAGGGACGGAGAACCATGGCCATCGGAATTGTCAAGACCATCCGCGACGACAAGGGATTCGGCTTCATCGGCCGCGAGGGGGGCACGGGTCGGGACGACCTGTTCTTCCACCGCTCGGCCGTCGACAACAATGGCTACGACATGCTGCGCGAGGGCCAGCGGGTGAGCTTCGATGAGGAGCCGGACCCGCGGGACCCGAGCCGCCGCCGCGCCGTCCGGGTCACCCCGGTGGACGACGACGACCAGATGTAGTCTCGCTCCGGCGCGGGCAAACGCGCCGTCACGCTGCTGGGCACCTGGCCCGGCATCACGCACCGCCAGCCCACGCATGAGTCGACGGTCCGCCACATTGGCGGGCCGTCGGCGCTTTAACCGGCCGTCGCGATGAGGCTGTCAAGTTGAGCGAAGCGCGGACGGGGCCTGGCCTCAGTTGCCCGTGGCGACCGCGCCGCCCCAAGCAGAATCTATATGAGGACGTGAAACGCTCCTGGAGCTTCACCTTGGGGAAGGACAGGAGATGGCGATGGCATGTTGGTTTGGCTGGACGTGGGCGCCTGCATCCCGTGTCAATCAACGGCCTCGGGTGTAGCAGGTGGCGTCGTGTCTTGATCCGTGACGGGAGGCACGATGGGGATCGGAACATCGAAATCGCGATAGTCGTCGAGCATGTAGTGGCTGCGGGACACCATCATCTGGCGATGGAGATGCCCGCTTTCCGTGCCGACCCACCAGGCGTACCAGGCGGCCGCCTGTCCCGGCGTGCCGGGGACATGGAAGGTGACGATCTGCGACGGTTCCCCACCCACCTCCTCCAAGCGGCCGAGTCGAAATCCCGTCGCCCCCGCGTACGTCTCGCCCCAAGCTGACGGCGGCACGAACACGGAGGCTGCTCGCTCCGACCAGGTCCCGTTCGGGAGCCGCAGCCATTCCCGGTCCCCGACCTGAATCCGGGCGAACTGCCCCGTCGTCTGGCTGGAAGCCGGGGGTGCCACCCCCCCATCACCGTCGTCGACGGCCTGGTCCACGACCACCAACCCGCCGGCGCCGTCCGTGAGTCGTTGCGTGTACCGGAGCCGGTGCAATCCGGTCAGCTGTGTCAAACCGCGCTCGAAGACGGCGGCTGCGTTCGGATCGGACTCCGGCGTGCGCGGCGCGTCCGTGCCGTTGAGATTGGGGTCCGGGAGGAGCAAAACGAACGAGGCGTCCATCTCCGGGCAGTCCGGTTGTCGGACGTGGGCGTTAACGCGCCACCAGCCATCCACGCTCAGTTCCAGCCCCGCGACGGTGAACCTGCCGGTACCATCCGGCGCTGCCACGACGTCGGACCGCACCACGTCATGGTCCAGGCCAAGGAAGTCGAGCCGGACTTCGGATCGGGAGTTCAGCGGGATCGAGGCGAGATCTGGGCCGGTGAGCCAAAGGGTCAGCACGTTCTCACCCGACCGGGCGGGTGCCGCCGCCAGATGGAGCAGTGGTCCGGTGTCATCGGCGGTCGTTGAAGCCGCCAGGTCGATGTGGTCCCGTGCGGCATCGCCTGCCCGCATCTCGGGCGGTGCCAGCAGGGCGAGGACCGAGCCACCGAGGATCACTAGCAGCGCCAGCGTCGCCTCCACGCGAATCGTCGTCCGCAGGGCGCCAGCAGCCCGCTCCAGCGCCCGCCTCAGCGTAGCGCGATGGAACGTCGCCAGGACCAGCACCGGCAGCAGGGCTCCCACCTTGAGCAGGAGGATTTGCCCGTAGGTGCTCCCCCAGAGGACACGCAGCGCCGGCAGCAGGAGCCCGGTGTTGATGACTCCAGTTGCGATGGCCACCGCCACCAGCCCCAGGGCCAATCGCGAGAACCGATGAAGGGGATTGCTCTCCGTCCGGACGGTCGTTCGGTCCTGGTCAAGACCGCCCCAGCGTCCGAGGGCCAGATGCGCCAGCCCACCGACCCAAAGCGCCACGGACCATTGATGGAGCACATTGGAGAGAAGAGCAGGCCCGCGCCAGGTTTCACGCGCCGCCGCGTGGCTGGTCAGACTGGCCCCGAAGAGCGCGGTCAGTCCGAGGGCGAGCGCAACCCATTCTCCGCTGACGGCCAGCCGACTGTACCTCGACGGGGCAACGGCGACGGCCAGGGAGAGCGGTAGAACCACGATGGCAGCGAATCGCACCCACCAGCCCGTCGGCAACCCGGCGAATGCCTCGGCCAGGTCCGGCCGGATCGTGTCAGCGGGCGGCCAGCGGGTCTGGAGGAGTGGCTCCGACACGGTGGCGGCCATCGCCACGCCAAGCCCCAGCATCATGACCAGGTGGCGGCGCTCTTTCGCCACCAGTGTCGCTCCACCCCCGAGCACCACCCGCCCCACGAAGCACCCACCGACCACCAACGTCAGACCAAGAAAGCTCAACCAGCGGGTCACAACCGCCCACGGACGCGGCACCTCCCCCTGGATAGTGGCCGCACCGGGAGCGTTGCCGCCGCCGACACGGAAGGCATAGGTCCCGGAGAGGGTGTGACCATCAACGCTCCGTGCGCTCCAGAGCACGGTGAAGGTGCCAGGTCCAAGGGAGGGCACATCGGCGTGGACATGACGCACATCCTCTGGGTCGCGCGCGATGCCAGAGAGGGTCTGATCGCGCCCCGTGTTATCGACCAGCCGCAGCGTCAGGGAGCCCGAGCCTGGGTCGAGCGGTTCGCTAAACCAAAGGTTCAGTTCCAGCGGCGGCGCAGCGAGCAACCCGTCAGCCGGAGGGTCCGTGCGCACCAGCTCGGCGTGGGCGTCCACCCCATTTGGATGACCGACCAGGAGCACGGCGAAGACCAGCAGGAGAACAGGCAGCAGACCCGCCCGAGCATGGCGGTGATCTCTGGATCGACCACAGACGGTGATGGACGGAACGGTCGATTTCCGGCGGGTGGCGGGGGAACGCAAGACGGCTTGTGGTCCTCTCCGACGCCTTCCCGGGTGCCATCGTCGCGACCCCGAGGCGCGCTGCAAAGCTGACCTCAGTGTAGCGATGGACGGGTGCCGCAACGAGGCATTTCCGGCCGCTGGTGCGTCACCGCCCGTCCGGATGGCGGAATGGCCGCCGGCGGTGGTCGCACACCGTCAGGCCACACCGCACTCCGTGTTGTCTCCCAACCCACCGCCGCCAGGTATGACCCCTTGCGGGTAGGCGACGCCAGGGCGTAACCGGTTCGGGATCGTCTCCCTGAGGTCGCTTCTTCCTCGGCCTCCACCCCTGGAGTGCCGACCGTTGAGCAACTCGGACGCGGACCGATCGACTGGAGCGGGACCAAATGGATGACCCTGTGTATTGTTTGTCCCTGCTCGTCGCGCTGCTTGCGCCGACGATCTTTAGCCCTGCCGCGAGTGCAGCCCAGAATGCCGCGCCGGGTTCGTCGACCTCGACCCTGGCCCGACTCGCCTACCCGGATCCCGCTGCCGAACGATCCGGGGTCGGGGCGGTCACCAACGCGCGCGAGCAACCCGATAAATTATTCCTGGCGCGTTCGCCGCAGCCGGTCTTGACCGAGCAAATCGTGGATTTGCTGTCGGGCGAGTCGGGGGACGCGACGCCGGCGGGCAGCGGGCCGTCCTTGGGGAACCTGGAGCCCGTGCGCGGGATCGGCTGGCTGCCACCGGGAGCACCGGCCTGGACGGAGGACGATCTGGCGCCGGGGACCATTGTCGCGCTCTGCTTCGTTCCCAACCCGGAGACGTTCATGCCCCAAGCAGGGATGGGGATGGTCGCGGTCGTCACGGTCGGAGATGATGGCGCTACGCCAGGACCGTAACCCGGCAGTTCCTTTGGCGCCTCACGCGACGGCAGCGGTGGCGGGTGTTTTGCTGACGCGCAGCGAGGAATGCCGGGGCCGCGAAGGCCTATAGCGGGAGCACGTGGGTGACGGACCCAGATATCGAGGCGATCGTTTGGTTCGATTACGGCTGCCCGTTCAGCTACCTTGCCCACCGTTGGCTCGACGCGGCCGGGGCGCGGGTAGACTTTCGACCCTTCTCGCTCGCGGAGGTGCACCGGCCGCCGGGGGCTCTGCCCGTTTGGCAGGTGCCGGTCGACCGGCTGGACCCGGTCGTGCTCTCCCTCGCAACGCACGAGTTGGTGCGGGAGGCCAGCGGCGACCTCGCTGGGTACCGGCGTCGCATGTTCGCCTTCTGGCATGAGGAGAGCCACCGCACGTTCGACGGACTTGTCGAGATCTTGGAGACCTTTGTCGGCGGAACCCCGACACCGTCGATGCTGTCGCGGGGATTGGCCGCCGTCAAAGCGTCACACCGGACAGCCGCGGCTTCGGGCGTCTTCGGGACGCCGACGCTCCAGTTTGGCGACGACCCGGGGATGTTCGTGAAGCTGGACGACCTGCTGTCCGACCCCGCCGCCGCGCGCGATCTCTGGCAGCACGTCACTGCGCTGGCGCTCGGGCACCCCGCCCTGCTTGAGCTCAAGCGCGCCCTCCGGGACGGCTGACGAACGCTCGCCAGGAGGACGCTCACCATCGCGCCCTGGGGCGCCAAAAGGCACGGGAGTAGGAAGGCTGACCGGACGTGATCCCGCTCACGGGCGGATCGGGCCTCCTGATGGCACTGGACTGACGTGGGCAGGCACAGACGCATTCGGCGCCAGCCAGCGGCGCTCGGTTCAATCCGGGCCGGTCCCCGATCCCGATCCGCGAGACACGTTGGCGGCCGGAACTTCGGATGGCACCGATCCCGTCAAGCCAGTCATGACCGGGAGCCGATGGCTCCCGGCGGGAAGAGGGCGCCGTGCAGGCTTCCCAGATTGTCGCTCATGGCTACGACCGAATCGCCGAGCGGTACGTCGAGTGGTCCATTCGCCTCGGCACGGAACAACGGGACCGCTATCTGGCAGTCGCGCTCCAGCGGCTCCCGATTGGGGCAGATGTGCTCGAACTCGGCTGCGGCACTGGGGTTCTGACCACGAATCGGCTTGCGACACGCTTTGCCATCACGGGCGTGGACATCTCCGAGCGCAGCATTACGCAGGCCAGGCGGAACGTTCCAGAAGCGACGTTCGTCCACGCCAACATGACGGACCTGGATTTCCCGCCGGACACATTCGACGGAGTCTTGGCGTTCTACTCCATCACCCACATGCCGCGGGAGGAGCATGGCCCGCTGCTGCGAAAGATCGGGCGGTGGCTTCGACCGGGCGGCCTTCTGGTTGCCACGATGGGAGCGGCGTCATTGCCCGGCGATGTCGAAGAAGACTGGCTTGGCGTGCCGATGTACTTCAGCCACCATGATGCTGAGACCAACAAGCGGCTCGTGCAGGACGCAGGAATGCGTCTACTCTCGGCTCACGAGGAAACCTCCGATGAAGACGGGGGGCCGGTCACCTTCCTCTGGGTTGTCGCGGAGAAGCCGACGGCAGCGCCGTCATGACTCCGCCCGTCCTCGCGGCCGACCATCCTGGCCCGTGGGAGCCACCAGGAGTGGGAACGGGGCTCGCCCTCCGCGACAAGCCCCGTTCCGGTCACGGGTGCCAGGTCATCTCCGGATCGAACGGGTAGATCGGCCGCGTCAGGCGGCGGAACTCGAGGTTGTCCAGGTGTGGGCTGGTCAGGCCCGGCGTGTCCACCTCGATGATGTCCCGCGCGATCGGCTCGAAGGCCGCCCGGAAGTGGACCGACGACTTGACGGCGAGGATCTGCCGGTCCGTGGGCTCGATGCCCTGAGCGCGGAAGATGCCTAGGTCGGTCGGCTGGTAGCGATGGCTGGTGACGACGACCTCGACCTCGCCCCCGTCCTGGCCGTCCAGAGCCAGGACGGCGGTCGGTCCCAGGTTGATCGAGATTCCGGTGCTCATCGGCCCCGTGTGCACGAACCGGCCATCGGTGATCCGGACGACGCGCCCGCTCACCGCCAGCGGCTCACCGTGGAAGGGGTCGGTCTTGCCCCCGAGGCGCAAGGAGATTCGGGCGCCTTCTCCGGCGGCGCTGGCCTCCGTGACGGCCTCCGGATCCCTGAGCGGGGCAAGCGCCGCCCGCGTCGCCCCGAGCCGCAATAAGGCATCCAGCAGCGTCGTCCCGTCCGCCGGAGTTCCACCGCCCGGGTTGTCTCCGATGTCGGCAAGCACGACCGGTCCCGCAGACGCCGCCATCGCCCGTCGCACCGCCTCCTCCACCGGGACCGGGCGGACCACGAACTCGCCGCGCCTGTCCCAAACGAAGCGGGCGAGGCGCTCGGCGGCCTCTCGCGCTCGCACGGCGTCGCCGTCCGACGTGGCGATCACGCTGAAACCGGTCGGCGGAATGTCGGCCCAGGCGAAGCCCGGCAGGTAGCTCACCGCCAGCATGCCCGGCTCCCGCTCGATCTCGTGGGCCAGACGCTTGACCCCGAGCATCGGCTCGGCGTGGGTGTACTGGCGCTGGAGACCCGCGATAATCGGAATCTTGACCAAAGCCGTGGCCGGTTTCACCTCGTCCCGGACGATCCGCGCCAGCAGCAGACCGAGTTCGTGACCGCGATCGTAGGGGTCGATGTGAGGGTACTCGTCATAGGCAATCGTCACGGTGGCGAGGTCGACCATCTCCTGGGTCACGTTGCCGTGCAGGTCGAGATCGACGAGGACCGGCAGGTCGGGTCCGACCACCTCACGCACCGCGCGGAGGATGAATCCCTCGCCGTCGTCGTCCAACTCCGAGACCATCGCGCCGTGGAGATCGAGCAGGACGCCCGTCACTGGACCCGCAGCCAGCGCCCCGCGCAGGCCCTCCGTCAGGCGCTCGACCAGCACCCGTGTTGCCTCGGCAGTGACCGGACCGCCGGGAGTGGCTGAGGCGGCGATGGTCGGGACGACCTCAAAGTCGCCTTCTCGCGCCGCGTCGAGAAAGCCCCCGATGGCAGTCCTGGTGCCTGAGAACCTGGCGAGCAGGCCCTCGCCAGCGGCGAGATGGCGCTGCTCGAAGTCGGTCAGCGTGGTCGGCACGGTCGCGAACGTGCTGCTCTCGTGGGAGATCCCACCGATCGCCACGCGCACCGGAGCCATGAGGTCCTCCACCGTCTCCCGGTTGCCGGTCAGATTCGCTGGCGTGGGTCGATCGCGTCCCGCAGACCGTCGCCGAGCAGGTTGAACGCAAGGACCGTCAGGCTGATCACGATCCCCGGGGCGATGGCAATGTGAGGGTAAGTTCGGATGTAGGCACGTCCGTCCGCAAGCATGCCGCCCCAGGAAGCGGCCGGTGGCTGGACGCCGAGGCCCAGAAACGAGAGCGCTGACTCGAGGATGATGATGTTGCCGACCGCGAGGCTGGCCAGGACGATGATCGGTCCCAGCACGTTCGGCAGCATGTGCCGGACGACGATCCGGGCATGCCCTGCTCCGGTCGCCCGAGCCGCGGTGATGTAGTCTCGCTCACGCAGGCTCAAGACGTCGGCGCGGACGACCCGCGCGTAGGACGCCCAGACGGTCGTGCCGATGGCGATCACGACCGTGACCAGGCTCGGTCCGAGCACTGCCGCCAACGTGATCAGCAACGCCAGGGTGGGAAATGCCATCAGCGCATCGACCACCCGAGACAGCACCGCGTCGACTCGCCCCCCAAAGTAGCCGGCTGTGGCGCCAACCACGACCCCAATCGTTACCGCGATCGCCGTCGCCCCGAGACCCACCATGAGGGCGACCCGCGTCCCGTAGATAATCCGGCTGAGCACGTCGCGCCCCACGGAGTCGTTCCCCAAGGGGTACTCCCGTGTCGGCGCGTCGCCACGCAGCCGCGTCTGCACCGCGTTCGGCGCATGGGGTGCGATCGGGCCGGCAAAAATTGCGACCAAAAAGAGGCCCAGAATGAAGGTCAGTCCGACCAAGCCCGGGCGGTAACGCCGGAAGCGGCGCCAGGAGCGTTGAAGCTCGGTCTGCCGCGCCCGGTCCCGCTCTGACAGGGGCGCCAACGCCGGAACGGTTGCCGCTTGATCGAGGCTCGCCTGCGTGGTCTGCGTGGCCATGGATCGCCCCCTGGACGGTGCGGAACGCCGGACGCTCGTCCTAGTCGTAGCGGATCCGTGGGTCGACGTAGGCGTAGGCGAGATCAGTGAGGAGATTGCCCAGCACCACGATCGTTGATAGGAGCAGCACAATTGCCTGCACGACCTGGTAGTCGAGGCGGTAGACAGAGTCGATGAAGAGGCGGCCGATGCCGGGCCAGGCAAACACCGTCTCGACGACGATCGTGCCGCTGAGGACGAACGCCAGGCGATAGCCCAGGATCGTCACCACTGGCAGCAGGGCGTTGCGGACGGCATGGCGGCGGATGACGACCCCATAGCGCAGGCCCTTCGCCCGCGCCGTGGTGATGTAATCCTGCCCCAACACCTCCATCATTGCCCCGCGCGTGAGCCGTGCCAGCACCGCCATCTCCCCGACCGCCAGCACCATCACCGGCAGGATGTATCCCCGCCACGACTCCGAGCCGAAGGGGGGCAGCCAGCCGAGTTGGAGCGAGAAGAGAATGATCAGCATCAGCCCAACCCAGTAGTTGGGCAGGGCGACCCCGAGTGTCGCCCCCAGCATACTGGCGTAGTCAAACAGCGAGTTGCGCTTCACCGAGGCCAAGATGCCGGCCGGGACCGCCACCATCGCCGCGACCGCCAGCGCCAGCAGGTTCAGCCGCACCGTCATCGGCGCGGCCTCCAGCAGCATCTCGCGCACCGGCACCCCGGTCCGGATCACCGACTGCCCGAAGTCGCCCTGGACCACGTTGAGGAGCCAGGTCCCGTACTGCTCGTACCAGGGACGGTCCAGCCCCCACTTGCGCGTGATCGCGTCGATCTGCTCCTGGGTAACCTGCGCCTCGCCGATCATGATGTCGACCGGGTTGCCCGGCGCCAGTTGCATGATGACGAAGGTCGCGATGCTGACCAGGAAGATGACCACAATCCCTTGGAGGAGCCGCACGACGGCGTACCTGAGCATGGCGTGCCCTCACCGGGTCCGGCCGGACGATGGAGGCGAGGCATCAGGCTGACACCCCGCCTCCGGACTGGACGGACGAACTGCCTTCCACCCCTTCCGGAGTCAAGAGGCGTGAACCCTCCGGCCTATCCCTCGTCGATCCAGAACTGGTACGCCTTGGCGTAGATCGGATCGACCGTTAGCGCCGATTCCGGCAGCCCCTTGATCCGCTTCGTGAAGAAGTTGAAGAGGTCCCAGAACATCATGTAGAGGAAGGGAACCTCGTCGGCGACGATCGCCTGGACCTCCTTGTAAAAGCTCGCCCGCTTGGCCGGGTCAAGCTCGCGCAGCCCCTGGTCGAGCAGTTCGTCCACCCGCGGATTGTTGAAGTGGGAGAAGTTGTTGGTGCCGTTGGAGCGGAGCTCGACCGACGCGTCGGGGTCGCCCCCGCTTCCGCCGTAGGTCCAGTTGAAGAGC
Source organism: Sphaerobacteraceae bacterium (assembly GCA_016781925.1). Lineage (GTDB taxonomy): Bacteria > Chloroflexota > Chloroflexia > Thermomicrobiales > UBA6265 > LC2-1. Next base: position 9,875 of record JADDPH010000041.1, read on the forward strand.
GAGGCGTCCATCTCGGCCGACCGCATCTTCTCGAGGATCGTGGCAATCGGTGCCTCCTCGATCTGCATGTCGATCCCGACCTCGCGCAGATATTGCTGGGAGACCTCCGCCTCCGGCCGGCGGGCCTGGTCACCCGTCACCACCGTGCAGACAAAGGAAAGCTTCTGGCCCGCCTTCTCGCGGATGCCGTCCCCGCCCATGGTCCAGCCCGCCTCGTCGAGGATGGCGCCTGCCCGGGCCGGGTCGAACGGATACGTCGGCACATCTGGGTTGTAGTGAGCCTCCAGCGCCGGCGAGAGGTTGGACGTCGCCAGGGTCGCCGCGGCGCCGAAGATGTCATCGACAAGCACTTGGCGGTCAATCGCGTGCATCATCGCCTGCCGAACCCGCTTGTCGGACAGGATCGGGTGGTTGTTGTTCAGCGGGAAGTGGTTGAGGGCGAGGCTTGAGGTGGTGATGTTCGTGAAGTTGGGGTCGTCCGCCAAGCGGAGGTTGTCCTCCGTCACCAGCGGCCAGACGGACGAGTCCGAATCCCCGGTCTCCAGGGCGATCGCGCGCACCGACGCTTCCGGCACGACGTTGAGGCGGAAGGCGTCCAGATGGGGCCGGCCGCGGAAGTGCCCGTCGTAGGCCTCCACCAGCGTGTACTCGGCGGCGCGCCACTCCTTCAGCTTGAAGGGGCCGGTGCCGATCGGTTGGCTCTTGTAGGCGTCCTCGCCGATCTTGCCGTGATAGTGCGCCGGCACGATAAAGGTGGTCGACACCTGGGCGTGGAAGGCCGCGTTCGGCTCCTTCAGCCGGACGATCGCGGTGTATTCGTCCGGCGTCTCGACCGACGCGACCGACGCGAAGTTGTTGGCGTTGACGGCCGCGTTGGCCGGGTTCATGTACCACTCGTAGGTGTACTTGACGTCCTCGGAGGTGAACGCTTCGCCGTCGTGGAACGTGACGCCCTGGCGCAGCTTGAAGGTGTAGGTCAGCCCGTCCGGGCTCATCTCCGGCATGGCCTCGGCCAGCACCGGCTGGAAGACGAAGTTCTCGTCCTGCTCCAACAGCGCGTTGTGGATCTGGGTGACGACCACGAAGTGGACAGTCGGGCCAGCATCGTCCGGGCTCAAACTGGCGACTTCTTGGTGGCCCGTGACCACCATCGTGCCGCCCTTCTTCGGCTCCCCCTGAGCCCGCGCCGGCACGGTCAACGCCTGTCTGGCGCCCGCCGCGGCCGACGGCGCTGTCGTCGCGCTAAGAAGAGCGAAGAGTGCGGGACCGGACAGGCCAGTAACCGCCGCGCGCTTCAGAAACTCGCGTCGTGTAGCGGGGCTGGCCGTCTGCAGCAACCGCTCGATCTCCTCAGAGCGACCCATCTCCGTCCTCCTCAGCTACAGTTTCGACCCAGGCTACGCGGAGCACCCGCTCCGCTCCTGGTTCTTCTCGTTTGTGATGATTTCGTAGGGGTGCATTCTCTCACGATAATCCGCCCGAAACAACGTTGTCCCGTGAGTCCACATGGGTCCGCTGTCCGACACGACGTGTGGCGTCCATGATCATGACCAGGACTCTTCCCCACACCTGCCCCGGGGTCTCCGTTCCTCGCCTTCCCGGAGACGGTTTGACTGACCCAACAGCGTCGCAGTGGTGTTACGATGAGGGCACGGTCACCAGGCACCACCTGTTTCTGTTGCGCGAGGAGCGCCATGACCCTGCTTGTCCAGGCCGCTAACATCGTGCATGCCCATGGTGGCAATCAGATCTTTGACGGGGTCTCGTTCGAACTGAAGGCGGGGGACCGCGTGGCCCTGATCGGCGAGAACGGCGCCGGCAAGAGCACCCTCTTCCGGATCATGGCCCGGCTCGTGCAGCCGAGCGGCGGGACCGTCACCCACAAGCGGGGCCTCACGGTCGGGTTCCTCAGCCAGGAGTCATCTCTGGACCCACTGTTGACGATGCGCGCCGCGGTCGGCGGCACGACCGACCCGATCGCGCTGGAGGCCAAACTTGAAGAACTAGAGCGCCGGATGCAGGAGCCGCTCGACGACGATGCGCTCTCTGCTGTTCTAGACGAGCAGGCAGCCGTCTTGGAGCGCCTGGAGCGAGCTACGACCCCGGACCCCGACAGCGCCCCCCCGCCTGGCGGGCTTGGGATC
>JADDPH010000101.1 GCA_016781925.1 Sphaerobacteraceae bacterium
CCCATGTCAAGCGACGCTGAACCCTGCGAAGTGGGCGCAGGGCAATCGCATTTAGAGTCGGTTGGGCGTCCGGAGCCCTGGTGACGACGTGAAGGACGGTCGCCGCAGTGACCTCCGTCGTTGTTGGCACCCAAATTTGCTGAGATTCCCCTCCCGGCCGGGTCATCGACGACCCAGATCGGACCGCCCTCCACCACGCCCAAGTCCCCTGGCAGGCACGCGAAGGCCAAATGCGATTGCCCTGGAAGTGGGCGGCGGCGGGAACGATGAGCGCAGCCTCTATGCTAGAATTCTAGATCGCGCGGCACAAGGTGCCGCGTTCGTGCGTCTGAAATCTCCCGCTTTGGCGGGGCGTTGACCGAACTGGCGGGCAGCGTCGAGGTGGAAGTAGGGGTCAGGAGGCGTCTGATTACATGGACGAGCTGATTCTGAGGGCCGAGCCGCGAACCGTGCTCGGGAAGCAAGTGAAGCGGCTGCGCCGCGAGGGACGGACTCCGGGCGTCGTCTACGGTCCGGTGGTCCCCGAAACGGTCGCGGTTGCCGTGGACACCCGCGAGTTCGTTAAGTTCTTCCAGACCAACGGCCACGCTACCCTCTTCTCCCTCCGATGGGACGGCGGGCAGCAGACAGTCTTCATCCGTGAGGTCCAGGTGGACCCGGTGAAGCACACCCCGGTTCACATCGACTTCTTCGCGCCAAACCTGCGCAAGGAGTTGACGGCCACGGTGCCGGTGGTGCTCCACGACCCGAGCCCGGACGCGGTCGGCGTGTTGACGACCGTCCGCTCCGAGGTGGAGGTCCGCGGGCTGCCGACCGACATTCCCCACCAGATCGACGCCAGCATCGCCGGCCTGGTCCAGGTGGGCGACGCGCTGCACGCCAGCGACCTGACCATGCCGGCGGGAATAGAGCTGATCACCCCTGGCGAAGAGATGCTGGCCCACCTGGTCGCCGAGCGGGCCGAGGAGGAACTGCTGGAGGAGACCGTGGCCGCGTCCGAGGCGGCGGGCGACGAGCCAGCGGCGGACATGGTCCCGGAGAGCGAGAACGCCACTGGCAACGGATCGGGCGAGGACGGCTCCTAACTCGACCAGATCGATTCATTTTCGCGACATGGCACGACCCCAGGCCACAAGGCCTGGCGTCGTCGTTTCTCCATGGTTCTCGCGACGGTGGGAGACGGCGTTCCAAAGAGCGCCCAACCAGGATGACCTCTGGCCCTACGATCCGCCCGCTGCCGATACGCCTCCCCGCAGCAGATCCACCACTTCCGCCAGGGTCTCGGGGCCACCGACGTTGCCGGGAAAGACGACATAGGGCAGGCCCGGGAACGTCGTCTCCGGTCCAAGGCGCCAGACTGGAACGCCGGGCCGGATTTGCCCGAGCACGACGGCTCGGCGTGCTCCGAACCCCTGAGTGCCTACATCACTGGACGTAATGCCGCCTTTCCCGACTACGAACCCTGGCCGCCCCTCGATTCCCTGCACTGTTGCGACCAGGGCGGCGGAGACCGTCCGGCTGATGGCGAGTTGATCTTCGCCCGGCACGTGCTCGACCCGGCGGGAGGTGAAGATGACCGGCGTCCACCCTGCCCGCAGGGCGTCCTCGGCGGCGGCTCGGACCCGGTCCACCTCCCGCTTCCCGGCCCCGCCGCCCGCCAGGACCTTCCGGACGCTCAGCTCGATACCGACGACCCCCGGCAGCTCCAGGCAGCGCATGAGTTGCTCCCCCGAGCGGCGGACGTGCGACCCGACGATGACCAGCCCGGGCACGTAGGGCGGCGCATTGGAGCCAAGCAGATCGGCCCGGGTCAGGAGCGCGCGCGCTGGGAGACCCGCTCGGGCCTGCACGAATGAGGCTCCAGTCCGGTAGACGAAGCGCTTCCCGGCCGCCTCCGCCTGCAAGAGTCCAAGCACGACGACGTGCAGATCGGTGTAGCTCGCGGCGTTGACGACGACTGGTTGCCCCCCCGCCACCTCCATCAGTTGCGCCGCGATCTGCTCTGGCCCCGCTTCGCGAATGGTGGCGATGGACAGCGATGCGACATCGGCAGCGGAGATGCGACCGCCGGTCTTCTCCTCCACCCATTGGCGAAGATCGGAGTGGGCGTAGCCGAAGGTGGGATCGTTCGCGAACTCGGTCTCCGCCGCGGGCACCAAGCCCTCTCCGTCGCGGACGTAGTGCACATCAGCGATGGTGTACCGACCGCCCTCGAAGAAGGCCGGGGCGAGCAGCACCCCGTCGACATCCCCAAGCACGTCGACAAGGGCGTCGGTCTCGGCAGGGAAGTGCCCTCTCAGCGTCGAGTCGCTGCGGCTGGCCACGACGAAGCTAGCTGCGGCATCGGGCTCCTCTGCCCGGGCAAGGGATTCGGCTTCCAGCAACCTGCCGGCGATGGTCCGATTGAGCGTGGCGGCCTCCGCTGTGGGGAGACTGCGGGAGTTCGTGAGCAGGAAGAAGACGGGGTGCGGGCGCCGCAGTTCCGTCACCAGGGCAGGCGGCTCCCAGGTCGTCAGTACCGCCGTGTCGTGGACGGTCTGGACGCCCGTGGGATCGTCGTCCAGCGCGACCACTTTGCGGCGCGATGCCAGGACTGCCGCCCGGACGCGCTCCTCCAGGCGCTCATCTGGGTACTCGGGGGGGAGATCGTCGAGGATGGTGCTCGGCATCAAAACCCTCTCCGGGGCGTGGTGAGGTGCCCTCGCACGTGTTGAGGAACGTCATCCGGGACGCGGCTCCCAACACCCGGCGACGGCTTCCGGACGCCTGCGGATCGGGGTCCGGCGACTGGAGACGGACGGATCGCTACTGGGCCAGATACCCCCCATCTACCGGCAGGATGGCGCCCGTGATGAAGGAGGCATCGTCGGAGGCAAGGAAGAGGATCGCCTGGGCCACCTCCGCTGGCTCCCCGAGTCGGCCCATCGGGTGCTGCTTGGCGATGTTGTCGATGTACTCCTGACCGCCGGGCTCCTCCGGGAGTTGCCGGACCCGCTCGGTCCGGATTGTGCCTGGGGCGACCGCGTTGACCCGGATGCCCTGATCTGCCCACTCCACGGCCAGGTGCATCGTGAGCCCGGAGGCAACGAACTTCGCCGGGCCGTAGGTGGATTGGCGCTTCTGACCGGCCATGCCCGAGATGGAGGAGAGGCAGACGATGGAGCCGCCACCCGTCTGCCGCATTGCTTCGATGGCGTATTTGCAGCACAGGAACATGCCGCGGCCATCCACCGCCATCACCCGATCCCAATCCTCGGGCGTGGCCTCGACGATGTCATTGAGCGGGATGATCCCGGCGTTGGCGACCAGGACATCGATGCGTCCATAGCGATCAGTGCACCCCTCGATCATCCGGTGGGCGTCAGCAGCCACGGATACGTCGCCGACGATAGCTTCCACCGAGGAGCCCATTGCCGTCAGTTCGGCCTGGAGTTGGTCCAGTCCGACCGGGTTCACATCCGTGATGACCAGGCGAGCACCTTCTCGCGCAAAGAGTTCCGCTGTCGCCCTCCCAATCCCGGCCGCCGCACCCGTAACGACTGCTGCCTTGCCCTTCAGGCGCCCGAGGCCCTGGCGCGCTCCCGTCTCTCCGTTCGCCACGTCTTCTCCCCGTACCCGCTGCGATGGAGGACGCTTGGGCCGGGATCGTCGTGCCCGCGCGTCCAGCCTGCGAATCTGAACCGCCTAGCGCCGGTGCCGGCGACTTAGACGGCCGTCCTGGCGTCTCTCAGTTACTCTCGGGGCACCAGGGCGATGGCCCGGCCTGGTCCACCGGTGGACCCCATGACCTTGATCGGCAAGAAGACGAAGAAGGCGCCGCGCGGCGGGAGACGACGCAGGTTGGTCAGTAACTCGATATAGAGCATCCCGGCGCCGAGGCCGAACTGGTGCGGCGGCGCGCCGGCGTGAGACGCGCCGACACTCGTGCCGTCTAACCCGACGACCCTGACGCCCCGGTCTAGCAGATGTTGGAGGGCCGGGATGCCGGGGGTTGGCCAGCCTGGTCCGTCGTTGCGGAGGAACGGGTCAAGTACGTAGGCGCTGCCCTCGGGCATCGGCACGTAGCGATCGTCCCAATCGGTTCGGAAGAGGACGACTTCGCCGGGCTGGAGGTCGCCGTGCTCCGCCTCCCACCGTTGGATCAGCTCGGGGCTGATCTCCGGGCTGACGCCGACCTCGCCCTGACCCGTTAGCTCGGTGGCGTCGATCACCGCGGCCGGCCCCATCAAGCGGTCCAGGGTGATCTTGTCGCCCGTCTCACGGCCCAACTCGCTGGCGAAGGGAAGGCCGGAGTCCGGCGGTGGGATGAAGTGGGTCGGGGCGTCAAAGTGGGTGCCGCAGTGCTCGTCCAGGGTCATGAACGCGGTCTGGTAGGGGCCGCGGAAGCCGTGGATCGGCTGGATCTGATCCGGTTGCGAGGCATACCAGTTGTAGATTTTGCGCTGGAAGGGCATGTGGGTCGGCCAGGCGGCGGGTAGGTGCTCCGCCATCGTCACCGTGAGATCGACCACCTCGCTGCCTTGGATGGCCGCCGCCAAGGTCTCGATGCCGGTCTGGGTTGCCCGGTTGGTTGCGGTCACTGCCATGCCTCCTTGCGTGTGACGGTTGTCCACGCGCGTCGTGGCCGGAGCATGAACGCTTGCCCACCCACGCCTAAGATGAGCGGTTGGCGGCGCTCTGGCTCACTTCTCTCCGCCGGTCGTCTCCTGTGTGCCTCACGTGAACCAACCATCGCTCCCTGGGCCAGCCAGCTTCCCGCGGGGCCGCGCTATGTTCCATCACTTTCCGTGCGAGTGCTCGGCGGGTGGAGGCGTGTCTGTGGCGTGGTTCGCATACGGTGAGAAGAAGCGGTCGATCTCTATCCGAGCCTGCTCGATCGTCTTCCCAGCCGCGAGATGGCCTCGCACCTGCCCGACCACGGCCGTGCAGATCGGGCAGGCGACGCCGTGGCTGTCGTACGAGGGGCGCCCCAAGAGATCCCGGCCGGCGACAAAGCAGTCCAGCACGCTGCGATGGTCGTCCTGCTTCCCGCATCCGCAATAGCAGGGGATGTGACGCAAGGCATCCGGCTGCTCCACGGCAAAGGCATAGCTGAGGCGCACCTCATCGGGCCCGTCCGTCACGTACCAGGGCGTCTTGGGCTCCCGCGCGTAGAGCCAGCCGGCCGAGCCCATCGCGGTAGCCGCAAAGGCGGTGGCTCCAAGGAACCGCCGGCGGCTCAGCCGCCCGGATGGCGCGAACGCGGCTGGTCCTCGGGTGCGTGGCCCCGGATCGACTGCCGGGGCCACCAGTGCCGTATGCACGGATTCCGGTGCGCCGGGGGTCGATGACGACTCCGGGGGCATCATCCCGTCACTCCGCCTGCGTCCGGATACGCTCCAACCGCAACGCGACCACGTTCAGCAGCAGAGCACCGACCAGGAAGAACCCCTCCACCGCTTGCTTGATGTAGATGCTGATGCCTTCCACCTGATTGAGCCCGTTGCGCAGGCAGCCGAAGATCAGCACGCCAATCAGGGTGTTCTTGATCCCGCCCTCACCACCGAACAAGCTGGTCCCCCCCAGCACCACTGAGGCGATCGTGAAGATCAGCAACTCGTTGGACGGCTGGGGGTTGGCGCCATTGAGCTTGCCGACATTGAGCATCCCAGCCATGCCCGCAGTCAGCCCGCTGATCATCAGGCAGAGCGCCACCACCCGTCGGGTATTGACGCCGGACATCTCCGCCGCTTCGCGGTTGCCACCGGTCATATAAACGTACCGGCCGAATTTGGTGTAGCTGAGGACGATGTCCGCGACCAGCAGCACGACGGCCGCCACGATCACCGGCACCGGCACTGGGCCGATCTTGCTGCCGGTGCCACCGAGGGTGCGCAGCAAGCCTGGCACCTTGAAGATCGGCTTGCCCTGGGTGACCCAGACGGCGAGGCCAAGAGCGATGGTGGACATCGCCAGGGTCATCATGAAGGAGGGAATGCGGATGTAGGCGGCGAAGAAACCGTTCGCGTAGCCGATGAGTGCGGCGGCGATGAGGCCGATCAGCACGCCCCAGGTGCCGAAGTCGATCCCGAATACGGGCGTGATCCAGAAGTAGGCGGAGAGCACGCCGATGAGGAGGGAGACGGCGGCGATGCTCAGGTCGATCTCTGCGCAGAGCAGGACGAAGGTCGTGCCTGCCGCCGCCACCGCGACCACGGCGTACTGGGAGAGGATGCCGTTCCAGAGGTTGCGAGTGGTGAAGAAGCTGTCGGTGGTGAGCGAGAAAAAGACCACCAACCCGAGAAGCGTCACCAGCGGCGCGATCAGCCGCGCTCGTTGCCCCGCCCATCCGAGGATCCGCGCCCAGCCGCTGGCTCTGGGGCGCGCCGTTGCCGTGCCCGCTGCCCCGGCTCCCACCCCTTGCGGCATGTCCTTCGCCATCGATCTTCAGCCCTCTGTCATCTGCCTGTTCGTTGGAGCTTCATGACCTAGACGGCTCGACGTGCCGTCATGCGTGCGCCATGAGCAGGTCCTTGCTGACCCGTTCGCCCGCGAACTCCTTGGTGACCCGGCCCTTCGACATCACGAGGATCCGATCGGCCTCGGTCATCACCGTCTCAGGCTCGGCGGAGAGCAGGAGGACCGCCACGCCCTCCGCTTTCAACCCCTTAATCAGGTCCAGAACTTCCCGCTTGGCGCCGACATCCATGCCGCGGGTCGGCTCGTTCAGGATGAGCAGCTTTGGCTGTCGGGTCAACCATCGTCCCAACACGACCTTCTGCTGGTTGCCGCCGCTGAGATACCCCGCCAGCAGATGGGGGTTGGGCGGGCGGACACCCGTCCGCTTGACCATCTGCTCGGCGATGCCCAGTTCCGATCTCTTGCGGAAGAGCGGTGGCACCAGGCGGTCCAGGTGGGCCAGCGTCATGTTCTTGTAGATCTCCTGACGCGGAAAGAGCGTCGCCCGCCGGTTCTCCGAGAGGTAAGCAATGCCAAGGCGCTTGGCCTGGGTGCTGGAATGGATCTGGACGGGCCGGCCGTCCAGCCGGATGACGCCGGCGTGCGGTTGGAGCTGGCCGAAGAGGGCCCGGGCGATCTCGGTCATGCCCGAGCCGAGGAACCCAAAGAGCCCAACGATCTCACCGGCGCGCACCGTCAGGCTCGCGTCTCGCACCGCCCCTGGGATCGAGAGTCCCTCGATCTCTAGCACCGGCGGCGCCTCGACCGGCGGTGGCAGAGTGACGCCTTCCTGATAGGAGGCTGCCAGCGTCGAAGCATCACGCCCGATCATCATCTCGATCAGCCGCTGCTTGGTCAGTCCCGCTGCCGGCAACGTCGCGACCTTCCGAGCGTTCTTGAGGATCGTCACCCGGTCGGCGACGGCGAGGACATCCTCCAGGAAGTGGGAGATGAAGATCAGGCTCGTGCCTCGTGCCCGCAGTTCCCGCATTGAGGTGAAGAGGCGCTCCGACTCGCGGACGGAGAGGGCAGATGTTGGCTCGTCCAGGATCACCACGTCGGCGCCGGAGAAGACCACCCGAGCGATCTCCACCATCTGCTGGAGGCCAAGTGGCAGCGCGCTCAGCCGCGACGTGACGTCGACCTGCACCCCCAGTTCCCGCAACTGGGCGTCCGCCGCGGCATTCATCCGTTTCCAGTTGATGATGCCGCCCCGGGTGGTGGGCTGGTCCCCCAGGAAGACGTTCTCCGCGACGGAGAGCGCCCCAATCGTGCTGAGCTCCTGGTAGACCATGCCGATGCCGCGGGCCTTCGCCTCAGCGGGGGAGGAGAAGCGGACCTGCTCCCCTCGCAGCGTCATCTCTCCCTCGTCCGGCGCCTGGAAGCCGCTGAGGATCTTCATCAGGGTGGACTTGCCGGCGCCGTTTTCCCCGAGCAGCCCGTGGATCTCGCCCGGCATCAGCTCGAAGTCCACCCCGTCCAGTGCGGTTGCGCCACCGAACCGCTTGGTCACGCCGCGGAGGGCAAGGAGTGCCCCGGCGGCTGGTGGGTCATGGGAAGGAGATGGTGGGATGGGCGTGAGGCCGGCGTCGTCACGCTGCATGGTGCGTCCTTCGTCCGGCCCCATCACCCTTCACCCAGCCCCTAGAACCCGATCAGATCAGGAGGTTGTCGCCAAGCCAGATGAATCCCTCGGCATTTTCCTTCGTGATTGGGCCGCCATCGGTGCGGATGAACTTGGGGATGCCGCCCTGGTGCTTGTCGCTCTGTGTGGCACTCAGATAGCCGGCCCACATCGCCCCACCGTGGATCCGTCCGGTCGGGTTGATCACGGAGCCGACAAGTTTGCCGTCCCGCACGGCCTCAGCGGCGGGCTGCATGCCATCGATGCCAACCACCTTGATCTGTTCGGTCTTGCCGGCACCCTCGATGATGGAGTAGGCGGCGAGGGCCATGTCGTCGTTGTGGAAGTAGCCGCCCTTGACGTCTGGGAAGCGAGAGAGAAGGTCCTGCCAGATGCTGGCCGTCTTGTTGATGTCCCAGTCCGCCGGCTGCTCGTCCACCACCTGGATGCCCGGGTAGCTGGCAAGCACGTTCTGGAAGCCCTGGGCGCGGCCCTGGGCACCGGTGTGGGTCAGCGCGCCCTGAGTATGGATGACCTCGCCCTCGCCGCCGATGGCGTCGAAGAGGGCCTTGGCCATCGTCTCACCCATGTAGATGTTGTCCGGCTCAAGGAAGGTCACGATGCCCAGGCTGTCCAGGTCGTCGGCCAGCTTCGTGTCCATGTCGATGACCGGGATGCCCTTGGAGATCATCTCTGTGACCGGGTCGACGTACTGGTTGATCGCCAGCGGGTGGATCGCGACGAAATCCCACTCCTTGCCGGCGATGTCCTCGATGTCCTGGCGCTGCTTGTCGGCGCTGAGCTGGCCGTCGTAGACGGTCACCTCAACGCCAAGCAGGTCGCCAAAGAACTTGGCAGTGTCGGCGCCGCGAACGCACCAGGAGCAAGCGAACCCGATCTCGGAGAAGGCGGCCCGGAGCGTCTTGGCCGGCAGGTCCTCCGGCACGATGCCGAGGGCGTTGGCGGCGGCCTGGCTGGGGCTCACGCCCCGCAGTCCTAATCCAGCCGCCGCAGCCAACGCGGTCAAGCCGGCGAATCCCCCGGCGAAGCCCCGCCGGCTCAGCTTGTGGACGGTGGCGTCGACCTCTTTGCTCGTGAGCGGCTCGCGTCGATGGCGTGGACCAATCACCCTCTGTACCCTCCAACCTGGACGACCAGTGTCCCAGCCGGCGCCCGTACGCCGGCACCCCGAGCGAGAGCGCCTGCCCCTCACCGCGGACGGTTCCGGCGTCACCACCGGTATCAGGCGCAACGAGGCCGAATTCGATGCGGAGCCGGGTGCCCACCGGGGACAAGGAGCTTACCACCCCCGAGCGCAACTCCGCGCGATCTGCCCGGCGAGCTCAAGCGCCGGTGACGGGTCAATGACGGCGCCTGGCTACCGGTCCAAGACCTCACTGTCTCGGAAGGCACCGGCTGGCGTGCCGGGCGATGCTCCAACGTTAGCGTGGCGCGCACCCTATCACAGCCCTCTGAGAGGGTCAACAGCGTCCAACTCGGCACCGTCCTGCCGAGTTGGACGGTCAAGCCGACCACAGGAGGCCGGGTGCTACCCTCATCCGCGAAACTCCGCGGCCCAGCCTGCCAGAAGATGATTGCTTTGATCCGGCCGCGAGGAGGGGTCCGATGGCCGTCACCAGACGAATGACCGCCGAGGCGCTGGCAGCGCTGCCCGCCGACGGGTACCAATACGACCTGATCGACGGGGAGTTGCACCGCATGTCGCCGCCGGGTGCCGAGCATGGGGAGATCGCGTTTGAGATCTCTCGAAGGATCGGCAACCACGTCGTCGAGCGAGGGCTCGGTCGCGTCTACGCGGTGGGGACGGGTTTCCTTCTCGGGCGCCGACACCGTTCTGGCCCCGGATGTCGCCTTCGTTCGGGCCGAGCGGCTGCCGCCGCGTGCCGAGCGTCGCGGGTACCTTCCCTTGGCCCCCGGCCTCATGGTGGAGGTCGTCTCTCCATCAGACCGTGCGGGGAAGATCCAACAGAAGGTTGGCCGCTACCTGGACGCTGGCGTCCGTTTGGTCTGGACCGTCGATCCAAGTGCTCGCACGGTAGCTGTCTACCGGCCAGGGCATCCACCCCTTGTTCGCCATCAGGGCGACACCGTGGACGGAGCGGACGTGCTGCCGGATCTCTATTTTCCGGTGGGAGACCTCTTCCGTTAGGGGCGGCTCAGGCTGGCGCAGTGGCTCCTTCAACGCGCAGGGCCGGCAGAACCTCCACGGCCACGCGCTCCATCACGCCAAACTGGTCCTCCCGCGGCCCATCCATGATGAACTCCTGGATGCCGGCTTCGCGATACTGCCCGACGATGTCCAGAAATGCATCTGGCGAATCCCATGGGTCCGTCTGGAGGCGTCCCGCCATGGTGTCCCGGGGTGCCTGGCCAAAAAAGGAGCGGAGAATCTCGTTGGGATTACGCCCAATGGCGGCACACTGCTCGTCAAGGATCGCGTTGCGCTCCCGGATCTCTTCGACCGTGCCGAAGGAGTTCCACCGGTCCGCGTACTGAGCCACGATCCGCAGCATCTTCGGGCCGTGTGCCCCCAGGGTGAGGGGTGGTCGGGGGCGTTGCACCGGCGCCGGCCGGCTGGGGGCGTCCTGGAGGCGGTAGTAGGTGCCGTCGTAGCTCGTCAGATCGTGGCGGAGCATGTGGTCGACGATCTCGACCGCTTCCCGAAAGCGGCCGACAAGTTCAGGCGCGGGCGGGAAGGCCAGGCCGAAGCGATGGTGCTCCGCCTCGTACCAGCCCGTGCCAATGCCCAACTCCAGCCGGCCGCCACTGATGTGATCGATCGTCACCGCTTGCTTGGCGAGCAGCGCCGGGTGGCGGAAGGTGTTGGAGGAGACCAGCACCCCAAGCCGGATCCGCTCGGTGGCGGTGGCCAGCGCGGCGAGGGTGGTCCAGCCTTCGAAGTAGGGCGCCTCCGGCTCGCTCGGGCGCTGGAAGTGGTCGCAGTCCCAGGCGCTGTCGAACCCGAGCCGCTCGAACTCCTGGAAGTGCCGGAGGAGCGTCTCCCAGGGCAAAGTTTGATTGCGACAAATCCCGAATCGCAGCGGCTGGGGCATCGTTCCTCCTCGACGTATCGGGCCGCCTCGCTCACCCGCAATCCTGTGCACCGGCGCGGCCCGGCGCGCCATTCTACTCAGCCCGGACGGCGTCAGCCCCTGATCTGTGCCGGGAGCCTTGCTGGGTCATGAAGTACCGGGCTGGCATCGCCTCCGTCAGGAAGGCTATGGTCTCCATGGAGAATGTGTTCACGACGGGAGGCTGAAGCGTTGGCAGCAGATCGACAAGCACGGGCGGAGGCGACCATCCCTCCGGCTGCTCGCATGAATCTCCCGACTGCCAGCGGGCGGCGGCTCGGCGTGCTGCTGCGCCGGGCCCTGGCGCTGCGCTGCCCCTACTGCGGCGGGGCGCCCGCCTTTGCCGGGTGGTGGACCGTGCGGGAGCGGTGCCCGAACTGCAACGTCAAGTTCGAGCGGGAGGAGGGCTACTTTCTCGGCGCCTACGCGATCAACCTGATCGTCGCGGAGATCTTGGGCGTCGGTGCGGTGATTGCCCTGCTGCTCTGGAGCGATCTCTCCACTGTCGCGATGCAGATCATCGCTGTCGCCTTCGTGATCGGCCTGCCACTCTTCTTCTTTCCCTACTCCCGCAGCCTCTGGATGGCGATCGACCTGATGATCCACCGGCCGAGCGAGTCCCCCCGGCGCTAGAGCGTGTTATGGACTTTGTGGAAGGTGTTTCTCCGGAGTGG
>JADDPH010000097.1 GCA_016781925.1 Sphaerobacteraceae bacterium
TGATCGGGGTTACGCCCTCCCCGTCGGAGGACACCCTCACTCACGGGACGTTTACTCGGTACGCGATGGCAGAGCCGTATGTCGAAGCGGTCCTTGCAGCCGGAGGGATCCCGATAGTCCTTCCTCCCCAGGACGGCCACGCCGGCGCGCTGCTCGACACCGTTGACGGTCTCCTCCTGAGCGGCGGTGGTGATGTGGAACCGTCGCGCTTCGGTGACGATGTCGTCCACCCAGCGACGTATGGGCTCCATCCCCTTCGGGATCGGTTCGAACTCGCTTTGACAGCGACTGCATTGGAGCGCGATCTCCCGCTCTTCTGCATCTGCCGTGGGATCCAAGTGCTGAACGTCGCTCTTGGTGGAACGCTCATCCAGCATGTGCCCGACCAGCATCCCCACGCGGCTTCGCACCGTCAGCACGAGGCTGGCCTCAAGCCAGACGATGTCTCTCATCTCGTCCTTGCGGTGCCCGGGTCACCGCTGGAACGCGTCTACGGTCGACAAGAGATCGGCGTGAACTCCTACCATCACCAGGCGATCAAGGATGTTGCGCCGTCGCTGGAGGCAGCTGGCTACGGCCCGGACGGACTGATCGAAGCGGTGATCGCGCCCCACAGTGGCTTCGTCCTCGGTGTTCAATGGCATCCTGAATTGATGTATCAGCGGCACGTCGAACACTTGGCTCCGTTTCGAGCCTTGGTGCAGGCCGCGATGGTCCGCCGCCTGGCTACCAGCGCCGCGTAGCGCTCAGGCGAGATGAAAACGAACGAGGGCGGGAGACTTCTCTCCCGCCCTCGTTCCTTTCGCCTCGAGGTTATGTTCGAGCTGCTACCGGCTCTCGGGTTGCGGCCTGATCGCCAATCGCGGGCGCACCACCGGGTCGCTGCGTCATCCGGAACTCGTCCGGCATTGCAGCGGCCAGCACGTCGTCCATCGTTGACGCAAGCACGAAGGTCATCTCCTCGTGGAGTTCCTTGGGTAGGTCGTCAAGATCGACCTCATTGCGCTGCGGCAAGACGAAGGTGGTAATCCCCGCCCGCCGGGCAGCCAGCGCCTTCTCCTTAATTCCGCCCACCGGCAGAACCTGCCCGCGTAGGGTGATCTCACCGGTCATCGCCACGTCCTCGCGGACCGGAATACCGGTCAGAAGCGAGACCAGGGCGGTCGTCATCCCTACACCAGCAGATGGGCCATCCTTGGGAATGGCTCCGGCAGGGACGTGGATGTGGAGATCCGACGACTGGTAGAAGTCCGGGTCGAGGCCGAGATCCTTCGCCCTCGAGCGGACGAAGGAGAGCGCCGCCTGGGCAGACTCCCTCATCACGTCACCGAGTTGCCCGGTCACCGTCATCGACCCCTTGCCCGGCATCCGCGTCGCTTCAAGGAACATGATGTCCCCGCCGACTCCGGTCACACCAACGCCAATCGCGACGCCGGGCTGGGACGTTCGCGCAGCCAGCTCCTCATAGAAGAAGCGGGGACGCCCAAGGAAGTCACGCATCTCTTCGGGGCCAAAGGATGTCGCGACTTCACGTCCTTCGGCGATCCGGGTCGCGATCTTCCGGCAAACGGTGCCAATTTCACGTTCTAGGTTCCGGACGCCGGCCTCCCGGGTGTAGCCCTGGATCAACGAGAGCAGCCCCGCGTCGGTCCACTCGTACCGGTCTTCGGGCAAGCCGTGGGCCTTGAGTTGCTTCGGCACCAGATACCGATGGGCAATGTGCAGCTTGTCCTCGTCGGTGTAGCCGCTGAGATCCAGGATCTCCATCCGGTCTCGAAGTGGGGCCGGAATCGGATCGAGCAGGTTCGCCGTGGCAATGAACATCACCCGCGACAAGTCGAAGGCGACGTCCAGGTAGTGATCCCGGAAGGAGTTATTCTGCTCCGGGTCCAACACCTCCAGCAAGGCGGAGGACGGGTCTCCCCGCCAGTCGTTGCCGATCTTGTCCACCTCATCCAGGACGAACACCGGGTCGTTGGTCCCCGCGCGCCGAATAGCCTGGATGATCCGTCCGGGCATGGCACCCACGTAGGTGCGCCGGTGGCCGCGGATTTCCGCCTCATCCCGCACACCACCGAGCGACATGCGTGTCAATTCGCGCCCGAGGGCACGGGCGATCGACTGAGCAAGGCTCGTCTTGCCCACTCCCGGCGGTCCCACAAAGCAAAGGATCGGCTCACGCCCGGGGGCGGCACCTTCCTCCCCCGCGATCTGCTGCTTGAGCTTGCGGACCGCCAGGTATTCCAGGATTCGGTCCTTGATCTTTTCCAGATCGTAGTGATCGTCGTCTAGCACCTGCCGGGAACGAGGGATGTCGATCTCACCCTCAGTGCTCTTGTTCCAAGGCAAGGTGGTCAGCCAATCGACGTACGTCTTGATCACGCCGTATTCGGCAGCTGCGGGCGGCAGTTTGCTCAGCCGGTCCAGCTCCCGCCGCGCCTCACGGGCGGCTTCCTCAGGCAATCCCGCCTCGTCGATTTTGGCGCGCAGCTCGGCGATCTCGGCATCGCCTTCGCCGCCTTCGCCCAACTCCTTCTGAATAGCCTTGAGCTGCTCGCGCAGGTAGTACTCCCGCTGCGTCTTGCTCAGCTCTTCCTGGACATCCGTCTGAATTTTCTTGCCCAGCTCCAGAACGTCTAGTTCCTTAGCGATGAAGGTGTTGAGGGTCGTCAGCTTCTCCTGCACTGAGTCCAGTTCAAGCAGGTGCTGCCGCTCCTCAGCCTCCATCCGGAGGTTGGTTGCAACCAGATACACAAGGTGGCGCGGATCATCGACGTTCAACGCCGCCGTGACCAACTCGTCGGGAAGATGCGACACCAGTGAGACGAGCCGCTGGAACAGTTCCAGGGTGTTCCGGGTAAGCGCCTGGACCTCCACGGATTCGGCGACCGTCTCCGGCGCATGCTCGACCCGAGCGGTGAGATACGGCTCCTCACCAACAAACTCGGAGATCCGCATCCGCTCGAGGCCCTGGACGGCGAGACGAACGCTTCCATCCGGAACGCGCATCATCTGATGGATGGTGGCGATGGTCCCGACGCGGAGTACGTCGTCCGGGCCGGCGCCCTCCTGTTCAGCGTCCTTCTGGAGAACCAACGCGACGGTTCGATCACCCGACATCACGTCGTCGATCAGCCGAAGCGAACGGGGCTGCGCCGCCGCGAGTGGCACGACCGTCAGCGGGAACACGACGGTGCCTCGCAGTGGCAGCACCGGGAGTACTCGAACGGTGCGGCTGCTCTCCCCACCCGGCTCATCTGTCCCGACCGTGTCGGCCTGCGCGGCCGGGGCCGTTTCATCTCCGCTAGTCGGGCTCGGCTCAGTCACCGGCTCCTCTTCAACAGCTTGATCGAGGGGACCCTGGGTAGGATCGTCGTGGAACATGGTCATGAGTTAGCGAACTCCCTTCCCCCGCTCACCGTCTTCACCCGGCCGGCGCGGCACGATGGACCGCGGGGACAGCCGGGGCAGCACGATGCGAAGGAATCCGTTGTGATATTCCGCTTCCGTTTGATCAGCGTTGACCGGAAACGGGATGAAGACATCGGCGCCAAAGGCGCCATAGGGGATGCGAGCCTCGTGGTACGACCGCCGTTCATGCTGGCGGGAATCGGGACGCTCCCCACGGACCGAAAGCAGATCGCCATCGACGACGACACTTAACCGATCCTCGCTCATCCCCGCGATCTCAGCTTGGACAACCAGGGCGTCGTCGGTCTCGAAGACCTCAAGTGGCGGACGCCAGAGGTTGCCCTGACCTGGCGCGGCAGACGGCCGAGCCGGCATCAGCGCCCGAAAGACCTCCTCCATCTCCTGCTGTACCCGCTCTGGATCACGGGGCCTTGTCCGGCGAACGACGTACATCCTGGCTCCTTCGTCTCCGTCTGGGGGTGGAGGACCGCTCCCCGAGAATCAGCCACCGGCACGGCCTCGTCGTCTCGGTGCGGGTGTCATAGGCCATCCGACACTGATTCGTGTCCAGCACTAGCCTGGATCAAACACCCCATCCACCTCCGAGAGGTGTAGGAGGATTATACTCTGTACATCGGTAAGTTGCTACGACTCGTATAAAGTTTTCAGCCTACCCGATCGGCTAGGTGAGAGGCCGGAAGGACCGTCGCCAGTGTCCTGTGCAGAATTCGGGCCGCGGGAACTGGTCGGACGTCCCCATTGCTGGACCGTCCCCCAAGGCCGATCTGGAGCGGGTGCGACACCACGTCCCGAGAAGGTACAGGGACCGAGGAGAGTCTGGTCACCTACACATGCGAACGCCTAGGCTTCCCGTCTCAAGCGTGGTCACGAACCTGGGCGGACAGATGTGATTGAGCGGGGAACTACGGCCCGGCGGGACGCCGGGCTTGCCTTGGCTCACGCGCACACTCACGAGGCGTGATTCGGCGTCAGGCCGCGTTGAGCGCGCCCTCCTGGTATTCGTTGGAGGGGTTCCATAGCATCCAGCCGCTGGCGCCGAAGTCCTCAGCCGCATCAATCTGGGCCCGAACCTCAGCCGCGCCGTAGTCCCGGTATCCCTCAAGCGGCATCGAGAAATCCTGGAGCCACGGTCGGAACTTCAGCGCCGACCCCGGCACCTTCGCCTCAGCGATCTGCAGGCTTTCGAGGATCGTCTCGTACGGGTAGTCATTTGGGTGCCCTGGCGCCGACTTGATGTTTCCCTCACTGAAGTGGGAGGGATAGATCATCATGCAGACGTAGTCCACCAACGGCACGATCTCGGCGAAATTCTGGCCGATCCCCTGCTCGTCGTCGACGAACGCCGTGTAGCCAAAGATGTCCGCCCCCAGCTTGATCCCTTTCGGTGCCAGCGTATCGTGAGTCAGCTGCAAGAAGCCCGTGATCGCCGCCTGCCGCGCCTCCGCGGTGTACTCCCGTCCGAAGTCGGCGGTCGTCAGGTCACCATCGGAGGGAAAGCGCACATAGTCGTACTGGATCTCATCGAACCCAAGTTGCGCTGCTTCCAGGGCCAGGTCGACGTTCGCCTGCCACAACTCCTCGTTGAAGGCGTTCACCCAGCCGACGCCGTCATAGTTACGCCAGAGGTCGCCGGTCACCTCGTCTATCACCGCCAGATCAGGTCGAGCATAGGCAACCAGGGGATCCTGGAACACCACCATCCGCGCGATCGCATAGATGTTCCGGTCCTTGAGCTGCTTCAGCACGTCGTTCACATCATAGAGGGGCTGAACCGTCTCGGCGTCACGAAAGAAGGCGACCTGGCTGTCGTAATAGACGGTGTCTTGCTTGATGTCGACGACAAGCGCGTTCAATTCCGTGTCGTCGATAAGTTGGATCAGACGCTCGACTTCGTCGGGGTCTGCCATGGTGTAGCCGTTGGCGTAGATCGCCTTGACCTGAACCCGCTCCAGGGCGGCATTCGCGGTGCGGTCGGCGGCGACAGGCACCCGCACTTCGGTAAACCCGGAGCCAGTGACAAGCACTTCCGTGACGTCGGCCGCGTTGGTGAGCCGGTACGTGCCGTCGCCCTGGGTCACTGCCACAGCATCGCCGGCGCTCACGATCGCCCCCTGGACGGGAGCACCGGAAGCATCCGTCACCAGCCCAGCAATCAATGATCGGCGCATTGGGAGTTCAATGCGCGTGCGGTTCCCGATCGCTTCCTCGACCACACCGTAATCGCCAGCATCCACGCGTAGGCGGGCTTGGGCGGGAACACCAGTCAGGCTAAAGGTACCGTCCGACCCGGACATTACCGGGGCTGACGCCGGCACGCCGTCGGCAACTACCGACACGGAGGCGTTGCCGATTGGTTGCCCCGACTGAGAATCGGTCAGCACCCCGTCGACCCGGTCCGGTCGCAAGGTAAAGGCCTGACGCAGATCGCTCTGCTTGTCCAGTTGCCCCCGTACCGGCTCGTAGTTTTCCAGGTCGAGGGCGAATGGCACAGCCTCCGCCGGTCGCCGAAGCTTCACCTCGCCGCGCTCGTTGCTCGCGTACGTCTTGCCACCTATCGTGACCGACACGCCAGAGAGCGCCTGACCGGTGAAGCCGTCCGTCATCGCCAACGTCATCGTTGGAGGACGTGTGGCAGTTTGGATGGCGAAATTGCCAACCAGCAACATCACGGGGACCACAAAGAGGAGGCTGTACCACCAGCTCACGGCGTCCCACCGGCGTCGTCGGCCGTCCCCGCCACGACGCGCGAACTCAGGCGCCGCCGAGCGGCTCTTTCGCCCCAGGGGCCACCGGAAGTTCGGCCGGTTGAGCGTGAGTCTGCTGGATCGGATCAGGGCACACCATCCATCACTGCCGCCGTGATTTGGGGGAACACTGCGGGGACCGGGCGGGGAGACCGGGGCGCGAGAGATCCCGCTGGCACGGCTGGAATCATATCCGGGAGGATCGTCTGGGAGGCCCAGGCGTGTTGACGAGATCGCCACCACACGGACACACCGGCAGCATCCTCAAAAAGCCACAGACCAAGAGTGTAGCACAGCGGCCGTACGCCCCGTTGGCTCGTCCATCCGTGTTTGACACGTTGCCTAGCACCCAAGGATAATCGACCATGAGTGCGTACCGATTTTCACAATCGGCCGGGAACTCGCAGTCGGCAGGCACAGGACACGGCGCGTGAAAGTGCGGACCCAGGACGTGTTCGAGACGATGCACGCCGACCTGGCCCACGTCGACGCTCGCGTCGCACAGGCCGCCACGGTCGACTTCCCGATCGTCTCCTCCCTTGTCGGCGAGATCGTGCGAGCGGGCGGAAAGCGGCTTCGGCCTCTCGTCTTGCTGCTCGCGGGTCGTGGCTACCACTACCATCTCGAACCTCTCGTCACGGCCGCCGCGGGCGTGGAACTGCTCCATACCGCGTCGCTGATCCACGATGACAACATCGACCGTGCTGCCCTCCGGCGCGGGAAAGCGACCTTGAACTCCAAACTCAGCTCGGGCGCCGTCATCCTCGTCGGGGACTTCCTGTTTGCCCAATCGGCTATGCTCGCCGCCGCGACGGAGAACACTCGCGTCGTCGCCGTCTTCGCCTCCACCCTGGGCGACATTTGTGATGGGCAGCTTCGGGAGATGTTCGACGCTCATCGGCTGGACCAGACCCGCGAGGAGTACGAGCGGCGCATCTTCGGCAAGACCGCATCACTCTTTGCCGGCGCGGCGGAAATGGGTGCCATCCTCGGCGGAGCGCCCGAATCCGACATCCAGGCCCTTCGGGACTACGGTGCACACCTCGGCCTAGCTTTCCAAATCATGGATGATGTCCTGGACCTTCGAGAAGACACCGCTGAGTTAGGCAAACCCGCCGGCAACGACCTGCGCCAAGGCACAGTCACGCTCCCCACCATGCTCTACGCTGCCACGCTCCCAGCAGCGTCCTCCGAAGCTGACGTCCTTCGCGCTGTTGTCGCCGGAGACCGTGACGATCCGGCGGCAATCGCCGAGGTGGTTGCCAGCATCCGGTCCTCGGGAGCGCTCGTCAGTGCGACGGCAGTGGCTCAGTCCTATGTTGAGCGCGCGAAGGCCCATCTCCTAGCAGTCCCTGATGAGGAGACACGCGACCTTCTGGAACAGGTCGCCGACTTTGCCCTCGCCCGCTCCACCTAGCCCACTCCATCTCGGGACGCGCCGGTCGTCCTGACATGGCTCACCTTCGTCGAGGCAGCGACTTCACAACGGGCACATCACCACCCTACAGGTGGGTCCGCTCCTCGTGCCGGTCTACGAGACGGGCGTTGCTGAGTCAGCAACCGACTCAATCGGCAGCACGCCGTCAATCAGCCAGCGGTCGCCCTCGCGGGCAAAGAGAACGAACACGGCAATGTCGGGAAGGCTCGTGCCAACCAGGACCGGCTGGACGATGCCTCCAATCCGACCATCAGGCAGGAGCCGCAAATCAACGGGCGCAGTGTAGGCGAGCTGCTGATCGGCCGGGAGGTCGAGTGGCACGGGCAGGACGGCAGCGAGTTCATTCGATCCTCCGGCGAGCGCCCCTGCCACCAACGCTGCTAACTCATCGAGATACCGGTCGCTCACCAATGCCACGGCGCGGAACGGATCGCGCGCGTTCGCACACGCCACCAACTCCCGTACCGTCCGCTCGACGGCCACGGCATCGGCCGGATCTGGCGGCGGCCCCATCGGCAGCGCATCCCGGTGAGTCGGGGTCGGAATCGTGGCAGGGGTGCTCACGTCAGCTCCGCCTGCCAGGGCGAGCAACTCCATCGTGTTTCGGGCCGGCACCTGGCACTCCCCGGGCGCCGGAATGTCCAGGCCCGCCGCTGGCGTCGCCGGCTGAGCAGCCACGCGATCCGCCCCCGTGAGCGCGGCCACGACAAGAACGAGCCAAACGAGGGAGACCCGCATCCAGGCACACTCCGATCGACAGGCACGGTCCCCGTCACCATCGGCGACGGAAGCGTCGGCCTCAAATCCCGGCAGGAGATGGTTCCTAGAGAGCGACGAGGCTCGTCTCGTACATACGTCGGAAGAGCCGCTCCCAGTAGGTGCGCGTCGGATCGACCGTTTGGAACTCGGCTTCCAATTCCTGCGGCATGTCTGGCGTCAGCAAGATGGTCGCCAGCCGCTGCCGGTAACGCCCGTCGATTGTCTGGTCCAGCAGATGCGCCTCATGACGGTGCGCTGGCTTCAGTCCAACCAGCACGAGGAGATCTGTGCTGATCATCTGATCATAGGTATTCCGCGTGATCTGAGTCGCCAGCTCGTACTCCCGCCTGGCTTTCCCGTCCATCATCTCGTCCTCGACGGCCGGCGCCAGCTTGGGCAAGCCGACCTCGTGGACGTAGGCACTGAGCGCGAAGTCGCGCCAGGGCATGACGTAGGAGGAGACGTCGGAGTCAAGTTCACCTAGGCGATGCTGGATGAATGCCGAAATGCGGGTGGAGCGACCGGGAGCCGCGTTGAAGATGAACCAGCCCTGCCCCTGGCGAAGTCGTGCGTCAAACGCGTCAAAGTAGAGGCTGAGACGCTGGAGCAGATCCCGATCTTGAACGGGGGCATGCTCCACGATCGAGGCGGCATCGGCCATCACGGACCTCCCCGGAACCCTATCTCACCCAAGCCGCGAAGTCGGGGCGATAGCGTCCTCTATCCATAGCACACCGACGCTAGGATTGAAAACACCCCGGCCACGCCGCCGGCACCTCGCCACCTCCAGGACTCCTGCGCTGTTGGACGCATGGGCGCCCCGTCGGCGGTTAGACGCCGGGCAGGGCCAGCGCCTCAGTGAACAGCCGCATGAACCGTTCCGCGTCGACAGTGGACGCCACGGCAACGGATCCGGGCCCGACGACGCGTGTTCTCCCTCGCTCCTCCCCCTCGATTGCCACGCTCACCTGTGCCGGGATGCAGCCGACAAGCATGGGGTCGAACGCGACGGCGAGGGCCAACGGGTCGTGGAGCTGCACGGCATCGAGATCGCGCTCGACAAACGATCGCCGGCATATTCGAGACACGAGGGTCGGCGCAGCCTCGGTGGCACCGGTGGTCGCTTCCCACATCGAACGGGGCAGCACCACCTGTTGCGTCACGTCGAGCCCTATCGCGATCAACTGTTTGAACGGCGCGGCGAACACCTGCGCTGCCGCTTCCGGATCCACGTAGATGTTGAATTCCGCGGCAGGTGTCACATTGCCAGGCACTGAGAAAGCACCGCCCATGACGATGACCCGGTCGATCAGGTCCGGCAAGCGCGGCTCGACGTTGAGCGCGATCGCCAGATTCGTCAAGGGTCCCACACAGATTAACGTCATCGCGCCCGGCCGCAGATTAGCCAGGCGCACTATCTCCGCCGGTCCCCGCGTCGGGCCGAGGGCGCGGTCGCTGATTGGCAGCTCCGCGTTGCCCAATCCGTCGGTTCCATGGACAAAGGCAGCATCCTGATGGGGACGCACCAGCGGCCGGCTCGCTCCACGATGAACCGGCACGCTAGACGCTCCAAGCCAGTCCAACACGGCCAGCGTATTGGTCGTCGTCCGCTCAACGTCGACGTTGCCCGCCAGCGTCGTCACCGTGACGAGATCGACCCGCGGCGACGCAACCGCTAGGGCGAGCGCGAGCGCATCATCGATTCCAGTATCGACATCGAGGATGATCGGAACGGCCCGTCCGTCCACCCCTAGCTCGTCCTCCTCGCTCCCCCGGCGACAGCCCGGGCTGCCTCGGCGGCGACCCAGGCAGCCACCGGAGGCGTCTCGGTGATCTGCGACTCCGTCACCACGTCGAGGAACCAGGGACCACCATCCGAAAAGGCCTCTGCCAGGGCTGGCTCCAGGTCGGCCGGGTCCACCACCTGTCGCGCCCGCAACCCGAATCCCCGCGCAATCGCGGCGTAATCGACCGGCTCAAAATCAACCCCGAAGTACCGATCCCCGTGGTAAAGATGCTGCAGTTCCTTGATCCAACCGAACGTGCTATTCGAGCACTGCACGATGGTCACCGGCAGATTGAGGCGGCTCACCGTCTCCAACTCCCCGACCGACATTCCGAAGCTGCCGTCACCTGTTACGCCCACGATGCGCCGGCCGGGCGCGGCCAGCGCCGCCCCAACCACGCCGGGAATGGCGTAGCCCAGACCGCCATGAGCGCGCGGGATCACCGTCGTTCTTCCAGCGCGCCGCACCTCGTACTGAGCCGCCAGGTAGGGAGTTGGGGTGCCGGGATCGGCCACGATCACCGCGTCGTCCTCGACCAATGCCCGCAGCGTCCGGATCAGCCGCTGTGGCTTGATCGGCTGGGCGTTGCTTGCCCCTTGTGCGGCTATCTCAGCCCAATACCGATCCCGCTCAGCGCCCAGAGCATCAATGCGTGCCTGGTTTCGGGCCTTCACGCGATCCGGACCGCTGACAGCAGCCAGCAGGTCGATAAGACCAAGCTTGGCATCTCCAGCCAGCGACACGATAGTCCGATAGTTGTTGCCCAGCTCCCGTGGCTCGACATCCAGATGGACGACCGTGGGGCCGCCATGAAGGGTCGGCAGCGTCCACCCATGGGTGGTCGTCGAATCGGTTCGTGTCCCAATCAGCAGGACCAGGTCCGCGGCGCCTAGGCAGGCGTTCGCGTAAGCCCGGGCGCCATTGCCGCCCACGACCCCGATTGCGACAGTGCTCGTCTCTGCAACACTTCCCTTGCCATTGATGGAGGTGGCGACCGGAATATTCAACCCTTCGGCAAGGGCGGTCAGCTCCTCCCAAGCCCCAGAGGTCAGCACACCACCCCCGGCGACCACCACCGGGCGCTCCGCTCCGGCGATCAGGTCGGCCGCTTGTTGGACGAGTGCTGGGTCCGGCCGGGTCCGGAGGGCTGGAGCATGGCCAAACGTTGGCACGCCGTACACGGCCGCGTCCGGCGTATCGCCTTCCAGCACGTCGCTCGGCAGGGAGAGATGGACGGCTCCCGGACGCCCAGCGGTCGCCATGCGCAGCGCCCGGCGGGTCATGTCCGCCATCAACGCGGCGTCATTGACCCGTGCGTTCCAGGTGGTGACGGGGCGGAACAACGACTCCTGGTCCAACTCCGTCAAGACCCCTCGACCCTGCTGACCCACTGGGGTGTCAGAGGTCAGGCAGAGGAGCGGAATCGCCGACCCTTGAGCCTCCGCGACTCCTGGCACGATGTAGGTTGCCCCGCCGCCGCTCGGCCCCTCGCAGACTCCAACGCGACCGCTCACCCGGGCGTAGACATCCGCCATAAACGAAGCCGAGCGTTCGTCTCGGGTCATGACGTGCCCAATCCGGTGCCGCGCGTCGTTGAGGGCGTCGTAGAAGGCCATCCCGGTG
The DNA here is from genome assembly GCA_016781925.1 of Sphaerobacteraceae bacterium. Lineage (GTDB taxonomy): Bacteria > Chloroflexota > Chloroflexia > Thermomicrobiales > UBA6265 > LC2-1. The sequence goes on from JADDPH010000097.1 coordinate 11,784, forward strand.
TCCCCAGGTAGCCCGAACACATCCTCAACACCACTCTCGATCAGGGTTTCGACCAGTGCCCGAGCTCCCTGCACGCTTGCCTCCCTCCGTCCCCGTACCCCGCCTCAAAGAGCGCCGACTATACCAGGCGCGGCGCCGCTGGCTGGTGGACCGCCACCTGGAGGATCGCGCGCCTGTCAGCCGGTAGGTTCCATCCGCACCGCGAGATACAGATCGTTGACGTTCGTGCCGGTCGGACCGGGGATGACGAGTCCGCCCGCCGCCTCAAACACCGCCCGACTATCGTTGTCCCGTAGGGCGACCGCGGGATCCACGCCTTTCGCCCGCGCCCGCCCTACGGTGCCACCATCGGCAATCGCCCCGGCCACGCCAGTCGGGCCGTCCTGGCCATCCGTGGCAAGGCTGGCCACGACCCACTGGTCATCTCCACGTTCGTCGAGGGCGATTGCCGCCGCGAGCGCGAATTCCGTGTTGCGTCCTCCGATCCCGCCGCCGCGCACGGTCACGGTCGCCTCGCCGCCACCGAGCAAGACATCGACATCTGGCCCGGCCCGGTCAGCCGTCTCAACCCATGCCTGCCCCAAATCGGACGCTTCGCCCTGGCGCTCACGCCACTCCACCCGGACCCGGTGCCCCGCCGCTGCCGCGGTCTCCGCGGCCGCTGCAAGCGCCGCATTGTTGTCGCCAACGACGACAAGCATGTCCGCCCCTGGGTTCGGAGCCGGTTCCCCCTCCTGATCCCGGGCGGTCCGGAGTACATCGAGGACGGCCGGAGGCACCCGATCCACGAGCCCGTACTTGGCCAAGATCCCCAGCGCCACCTCAGGCCGCTGCTTGTCGGAGATCGTCGGTCCGCTGGCAATCACTCGCGGATCATTGCCGAGCACGTCGGAGAGCACGAGGGTGACGACCGTAGCCTGATCTGCCGCCCGCCGTAGCCCGCCGCCCTTTACCAGGCTAAGCGGCGTCCGGACCGCGTTCAGGTCGTCGATTGGCGCGCCTGCCCGGAGCAGCAGATCTGTCACCATCGCTAGGTCAGCCACAGTCACTGGCGGACGGGGTGCTTCCAGCAGGGCAGAGCCTCCGCCTGAGATGAGGGCCAGAACCACATCCCCGTCTCCCAGCCCTGCCACCAACTCCAGGACATCCTGGGTAGCGCGGACACCCCGCGCGTCCAGGATCGGATGGGCCGCCTCGGCCACCCGGACGCGTCGTGGCCGCTCACCCTCGGCATGTCCATCCTTGGTGATGACCAACCCACCGGACACAAGATCCCCCAGGACGGTCTCTACCCCGAGCGCCATCCCGACGGCGGCCTTCCCGACCCCGACCGTCACCAACCGACCAGGCACCGGCACCCGCCGCCCGCCGACGACGGCGGCATTCCCATCCCGCTCCAGGTGCCGGCGGACGGCCGCCGAGGGCTCGACTGCCTCCAGCGCCGCCCGGTACCACGCCTCGATGTTCCGCCGGGCGCCGGCGAGGCCGTGATTCCCCTCAGACATCAACCGCCCCGTTCCCCTGAGAACTCAGAGCCCCGCCAGGCAGACCCGAACCGATGTCTACACACATCCACCACAGCCTCAACAATGGGAGGGATGGCCGCCGATCAAGCAGCACCCGACCCCCGCAGCGCCTCCAGCACCTCGGCGAGATCAGGTGGCAGCGGCGCCTCGAAGGTTACGTCGCGGCCATCCATAAGGCGCAATCCCAGCTTGGCGGCATGTAGGAACTGCCGCGTCACCCGCGGCTCATCGTCGCTTTCGCCCGCAGTGCGGCGGCGCCCGTACACCGGGTCGCCGACGACCGGATGACCGATGAACGCCAGGTGCACGCGGATTTGGTGCGTCCGGCCCGTCTCGATCTCCACGTCTAGGAGGGAGGCCGTCGGAAATCGCTCCTGCACCGCGAAGTGGGTCACCGCCGGACGGCCGCGCGTGATCACCGCCATCCGCTGCCGCTGCGCCGGGTCACGCCCAATGGGGGCGTCAACGGTCGCCTCGTCGTCCACGACGACACCGCTCACCAGTGCGGCGTAACCCTTCCGCACCGAGCGATCGTTCCACTGAGCGACGAGTGCGTTGCGGGCCCGGTCCGTCTTCGCCACGACCATCAGCCCCGAGGTGTCCTTGTCCAGGCGGTGAACGATGCCAGGCCGGTTCGACCCGGCGATAGCGATATCCGGGGCATGGGCCAGCAACGCATTGACCAGTGTGCCCCGGGGATGCCCGGGTGCTGGGTGGACCACCATGCCGGCGGCTTTGTTCAGGACGATCAGGTCCGCGTCTTCATGGACGATGTCGAGCGGGATCGCCTCAGGCTCAAGGGCATCTTCGACCAGGGGTGGAGCGTCCACGACGACCACTTCCCCCGGAGTCATCTTGAAGGCGGCCCTCCGCGGTTCCCCATCCACCCGCACCCGGCCGACATCGATGAGTTGTTGGACATATGAGCGGCTGAGGTCCTGGAGCGCCTCGGTCACGAAGCGGTCCAGGCGAACGTTGGTGTGCTCTCGGCCTGGCCGCAACTCGACCACACCGCCGAGCGTCGCGTCGAACTCCTCGTCGGTCGCCGCAAGCAGTGAATCATCGCCGTCGTCGGGGACCGCATTCAACATCGCCGCATCGTCCATCCCATCACCTCTCGGCCGCCGGTGGAGCAGCAGACGGACGCGGCTCGACGTTTGTAGAAAAATCTTGATCGTCTCCCGGTCGCGCGGACCCAGACGGCTCGACCATAAGATGCCAGGCAAGCAGCACCACGCCGACGGAGATCGCGCTATCGGCAAGATTGAAGTTTGGCCACACCCCGACCTCGACAAAGTCCACCACGTAACCCAGCCGAACCCGGTCCACCAGATTGCCCACCGCGCCGCCCAGCAGCAGACCGATGCTGACGGTCAATACGGTGGACGGCTCATGGACCGTGAGGTAGTAGACGAGGAGGCCAGCAAGCACGAGGGCAGCTAACACCGTGAGGAGAGCACCCTGGCCTCTCAGGATCCCAAAGGCCGCCCCGGTATTCTCCCCATACTCCAACGCGAGCACCGGCTCGATGATGCCCCAGCGATGCTGCGGTGCCCGGGGGCCGAGCTGATCCTCCACGACCCACTTCGTGGCCTGGTCAAGCACCAGCACGGCAAATGAGCCAACCAGGAGCCCAACATGCCGCGGTCGTGTGCGCCCTGTGCCCGTAATGGTTCCTCCGGGGAGGGGCTCGCTAGCGCCCGGCTCGGAGGGCTTGCTCGCGCTCAATCTGGGACTGGCATTCGATGTCGTAGCGGACGAAAGGAAAGGCTTCCAACCGCTCCGCATTGATGGGCTTACCGCACCGTCGGCAGATGCCAAACTCGTCGGTATCCAGACGCTCAAGTGCCTCGGTGACCTGCGCCATCACATCCCGCAGGTCACCACTGACGGCCAGGATCCGCTCCTGCTCCATCACGTTGCTGCCATCTTCCGCCAGGTGGTTCCCCAGGCCCCCCAGGTTTTGCTCCTGCTCCGCACCCAGCTGGCGAAGCTCACTATCAAGCCGGTCCAGATCCGCCTGCACCTCGCTCTGGCGGGCGAGGAGCGAGGCCCGCAAAGACTCCCGTGTCGCCGTATCCATATCCTCGACCGTTTCCCCTTTCTCGCGACGCGCTCTATCCCGGATCATCACCGGAGGCGATCCAGTGAAGCCACGTCGCGGCACGTCCGGCCGATGGTAGCACAGCGCTTGTCGGAGTCGACCGGCGGGGAGCCTGGAGCCCTCGTATACTCCCGTCCGAACGGCACGCGGCATCCATGATGAGCGGTGGCGGGCAGGGACCGAATCGGGGGATCGATGAGCGATGATCCGCTCCGCATCATCATTGCCGGCGGCGGGACTGGGGGGCATGTCCTACCGGCACTGGCCGTGATGGAAGAACTGCGGGCACGTGATCTGGCGCTCCAACCGCTCTGGATCGGCAGCACTACTGGCGTGGAACGCGAATCAGCGCAACGAGCCGGGATTCCCTACCAGGCCATCGCCACCGGAAAGCTGCGGCGTTACCTGTCTATCCAGACGCCAGTGGACGCCGCGCGCATCCCGCTCGGGGCGGTGCAGGCCTGGCAGCACGTTCGACGGCATCGGCCCCACGTGGTGCTCAGCACGGGCGGCTTTGTCAGCGTCCCGACAGTGCTTGCCGCCTCCCGGCTCGCTCCGGTCCTAACTCACGAACAGACCGCGATCCTCGGTCTCGCCACCCGGCTGAACGCACGGTTGGCCGAGGTCTTGGCCGTCTCCTACGACGAGACCGCCGCCGTCGCTGCCTCTCGCCACCAGCGAGTGGTCGTCACCGGCAACCCGGTCCGCGCCTCGCTTCGCCTCGGAGATGCCAGCCGGGGCCGCGCCCAGTTCGGGTTCACGGAAGGCTTACCGCTGCTGTACGTCACCGGCGGGGCCCGGGGCGCAACGCCGCTGAATGAGCGGATCGCCGCGCTCCTCCCGAACCTGCTGCACCAGTGCCAAATCCTGCACCAGACCGGACCAGCCTCCGCCAATGCGGACGCCGCCCATCTGGCACGCCTTCGACACAATCTTCCTGAGCCGTTACGATCGCGTTATCACGTCGTCGAATTCGTGCGTGATGAATTGCCAGATGTCTACGCCGCGACGGACCTTGTCCTCAGCCGGGCCGGCGCCGGCACCGTGGCGGAGCTTGCCTATCTCGGCAAGCCCGCTGTGCTCATCCCCTTACCCGGCGCCGGGGGAGACGAGCAGACTCGGAACGGGCGGATTCTCGCGGAAGCGGGCGCGGCGATCCTTCTCCCGCAGGACGAGGCAACCCCGGAACGCCTCAGGGAGATGCTGGGAAGCCTCGTGGGCGATCGGAAACGCTTGGAGGACATGGGCCAACGGGCACAGCGGATTGGCCGGCCGGATGCGGCAGCCCGGCTGGCCGACGAACTCCTGCGCCTCGCCCGCTGGGACAATCGACACCTAACACCAAGGCAACACAGCCCAGGCTAGGGTCACGCCAGCGGATCGGCACCAAAGCAAGTCAATCCGAGTGGACCTATCCCAGCGCCGCCTCGATCGCTTCCCCAACCGTGCCGACGCGAACGACCTCGATCCCCTCGACACCACGCTCACCGCGCCGACCCACTGGCACCGGCGCAACCACCCGGCTGAATCCGAGGCGACCCGCCTCATTCAGCCGCCGCTCGAGTTGATTGACGGAGCGAAGCTCGCCGGACAGCCCAATTTCTCCGACCGCCACCGTGCCGGAATCGACCGGACGATCCTTAAAGCTGGAGGCCACTGCGATCGCTACGGCCAAATCGGCCGCCGGCTCCGCGATGCGCAGGCCACCGACGACATTGGCGTAGATGTCCTGGCCGCCCAACCCGAGTCCCACGCGCTTTTGCAACACCGCGACCAGGAGCTGGAGTCGGTTGCTGTCCAGGCCGTTCGCGCTGCGCCGCGGCAGTCCAAACGCCGTGCTGGTCGTCAATGCCTGGATCTCCACCAGGATCGGCCGGGTCCCTTCCATCGTGACCGCCACGGTGGCGCCGGCGGCGTTGCCGCTCCGCTCCTCCAGGAAGGCCTCTGATGGATTCCGCACCTCGCGTAGCCCAACGTCCGCCATCTCAAACACACCCACCTCATCGGTGGAGCCAAACCGGTTCTTCACGCCCCGCAGGATCCGGTACTGGTGGTAGCGATCCCCCTCCAGATAGAGCACCGCGTCCACCATGTGCTCCAGCACCCGAGGCCCCGCGATCGTGCCCTCCTTGGTGACGTGACCGATGATCAGCACCGGCACGTTCCGGGGCTTTGCCCATTGCATCAAGCGAGCGGTGCACTCCCGTACCTGGGAGACGCTCCCAGCCGCGGACGTGATCTCATCCACGAAGACCGTCTGGATGGAGTCGACGATCAGCAAGCCTGGACGCTGTCCTTCGGCGGCCTCCAGGACCTCCGTCAAGTTGGTCTCCGACAGCACCCAGAGATCATCGTGCCCAACGCCGAGACGGTCGGCCCGCAGCTTGATTTGCTGCGCCGATTCTTCCGCAGAGACGTACAGGACCGGTCCCACCGTGCCGGCCAATGCCGCTGCGGCTTGCAGCACCAGCGTGGACTTCCCAATGCCTGGGTCGCCCCCGACAAGCACGAGGGACCCAGGGACGAGGCCACCGCCGAGAACCCGGTTCATCTCCTGGATCGGCACCGCGATCCGGTCCACTTCCGCGGAGCCGACCGCCGTCAGCGGCTGGGCTCGTGCCGCCGCCCGTGTCTTCGGCCCGCTGGTGCCAGGGCGCCGGTCCTCAATCGTCTCCACCATTGAATTCCAAGTTCCACACGCGGGGCAGCGCCCAAGATAGCCGGGGCTTGCCGCCCCACACTGCTGACAAATGAATGTCGTCTTTGGCTTCGCCATTCGTTCAGTCCCTTACGAGTGGTTGGTCACGAGCAACAGCAGCGACCGCCAAGACGCGACGAGGGGGCGGCCATGCAGCCGCCCCCTCGTCCAAGCGCCGGTGCGCTTCCGCTGCCATTAGGAAACGGTAGCAAGCTCCTCGGCCAGCTCTAGCTTCAGCAAATCGTCCTCGACCTCGACCCGAACCGCGTTGCCGGCCTGGAATCGACTGTTCAACAGCCCTTCCGCCAACGGGTCCTCGATCAAGTTCTGGATGATCCGCCGCAGTGGCCGGGCACCATACGTGTGGTCGTAACCACGGGTGCCCAGCAGGTCCATCGCCGCCTCGCTCACCTCGAGCGTGATGTCCTGCTCCGCGAGTTGCTTCCGAACTCGGGCCAGTTCCAGATCCACAATCTGCCGGATCTGCTCCTGCGTCAGCGAGTGGAAGACGATCACACCGTCGATCCGGTTCAGGAACTCCGGCCGGAACGTCTGCTTGAGCTGGTTCATGACCTTGTCGCGCATCTTGTCGTACTCGCGACGCTGCGTCTTCTCCTCGTCTTCACGGTGAGTGAAGCCGAGGGTCAGGTCGCGGGTGATCTGCTCCGCGCCGACGTTGGAGGTCATGATGATGATCGTGTTGCGGAAGTCGACCTTGCGGCCTTTCGCGTCGGCCAGGTTCCCGTCCTCCATGATTTGGAGGAGCATGTTGAACGCCTCAGGGTGGGCCTTCTCGATCTCGTCGAGGAGGATCACCGAGTAGGACTTCCGCCGCACGGCCTCGGTCAGCTGGCCGCCCTCCTCGTACCCAACGTAGCCCGGAGGCGCTCCGACCAGCCGGGCCACGGAGTGCCGCTCCATGAACTCCGACATGTCGATCTTGATCAGGTGATCCTCGGACCCGAACATGAACTCCGCAAGCGCCTTGGCCAGCTCTGTCTTCCCGACGCCCGTGGGGCCGAGGAAGATGAAGCTGCCAATCGGCCGTCGCGGGTTCTTGATCCCCGCCCGCGCCCGGCGCACGGCCTTAGCGAGGGTCGTGATCGCCTCTTCCTGGCCGACGATCCGCTCGTGCAGGGCGTCTTCCATGTGGAGCAGCCGCTCTGACTCCTCACCGGCGATCCGGACCAGAGGGATGCCCGTCCACATCGAGACGACCTGCGCCACGTCCTCTTCGGTGACGTAGACCTCATCCTCGGCCTGGGCGTCACGCAGCGCCTGCTCCTGGGAATCGATCCGATCCCGCAGCTTGCGCTCTCGGTCCCGAAGTTCGGCGGCTAGCTCGAACTCCTGGCCGTTGACGGCCGCCTCCAACTCCCGCTGCATGGACTGCAGCCCGACCATCGCCTCTTTGAGGCTCGGTGGAGCAGCCGAACGCGCCATGCGCACCCGAGACGATGCCTCGTCGATCAGGTCGATGGCCTTATCCGGCATGAACCGATCGGTGACGTAGCGAGCCGCCAGATTCGACGCTGCCTTCAGGGCGTCGTCGCTGATCTTGAGCTTGTGGTGCTCCTCGTAGAGCGAGCGCACCCCGGTCAGAATCTGGACCGTCTCCTCGACGCTCGGCTCATCCACCTGCACCGGTTGGAACCGCCGCTCCAGGGCGGCATCCCGCTCGATGTACTTGCGGTACTCGTCAAGCGTCGTCGCACCGATGGTCTGGAACTCGCCGCGCGAGAGGGAGGGCTTCAAGATATTGGCGGCGTCTACCGCCCCCTCGGCCGCGCCAGCGCCGACGAGCGTATGCAACTCGTCGATGAAGAGGATGCTGCTGGTCTCCTTGACCTCGGCAACGATCTTCTTCAGCCGCTCCTCGAACTCACCGCGGTACTTAGTCCCAGCAACCAACGCCCCGATGTCAAGCGCCACCAGGCGCTTGTTCTGGAGCTGCTCCGGCACGTCGCCGGACACGATCCGCTGCGCCAAGCCCTCCACGATAGCGGTCTTCCCAACACCGGGCTCGCCAATCAAGGCCGGGTTGTTCTTGGTCCGCCGCGAGAGGATCTGCATGACCCGCTCGATCTCGTTTGCGCGTCCGATCAAGGGTCCGAGCTTATTGGCTCGGGCTGCCTCTGTGAGATCGAACCCAAGGGCGTCCATGTACGGGGTCTTCGTCTGGGTCTTGCCCTGGTTGTACCCAGAACCCTGGCTGACGACCTGCATCACCTGGGCACGGACCTTCTCGAGGTTGACCCCGAGGCTTTCCAGCACGCCAGCAGCAATGCCCTCGCCCTCGCGGACGAGGCCGAGCAGCAGGTGCTCGGTGCCGATGTAGTGGTGATTGAGGCGCCGCGCCTCGTCCACCGCCAACTCAATGACCTTTTTGGCGCGGGGGGTCAGGCCGATCTCCCCCATGACCATGGTTTCGCCGCGCCCGATGATGAACTCGACGGCCGAGCGCACCTTCGGAAGCTGCACCCCCATGTTGCCGAGCACCCGAGCCGCGACTCCGTCGCCCTCACGGACCAATCCCAGCAGCAGGTGCTCGGTGCCGATGTAGTTGTGATTGAAGCGCTGGGCCTCTTCCTGGGCGAGCGTGAGGACCTTGCGGGCGCGCTCCGTAAACTTGTCGAACTTGTCCGCCATCCCTGAGCTCTCCCGGTGCGCGTTGGACGGCCGCGCGGCTGTCCCCCTACACCCTTTGTACGTTAGAGATACGAAAAACGCGAGTCTCCGGACCTACGATCCGATCTCGCCGAGCGGTGCATCCACCCCTGCGCCGCCGTGGGGGCGAAAGCGGCAGGCACGTCACCGCGCCTGCCGCTTTCGCGTTCATCTTGATGTACCACACCGAGGGTGAGGCCGCCGAAGCGTTGACCACGAACAGCCGAGCTACTGCTCACCGCCCTCGCCACCCGTTCTGTCAGCCGTGGATTCCAAGGGCACCTCGGTCTCCACCTCCGGCATCGGAAGAATGTTCGCGTCAGGAGAAGCTCCCTCGGCTGAGGCAGCGTCTCCCCCTGAGCCAGATCGCACCGTTGATGCCACGTCTACGATGGTGCTGCCGACGGCTCCCGCAATGGAGCCGATCGCCCCCGCCACGGTACCCGTCAAGGAGCCGCCCGGAGCCTGCTCTTGCTGGTCGCCCACCTGAGCCTCACCAGTCGAGGCGTCATCGTTCGCGGTTCCGGTTGCCGCCTCCGCGGCTGGCTCATCGCCCGAAGGTCCATCGTCCGTGTCGTTGGACGACTGCTCCGCGGCCACTTCATCGCTCGCGACCTCGGCGACCGTCGCTCCGTCGGCGGTGGCGTCGTTGTCATCGAGGGCACCCGCCATCGCGAAGGCCATCGCCATGGCAGACAGCGGCTCGCCTTCCAGGTCGACCGGCACATCGGCGGCCGGGCGCTGCTGCTTCTCAGGTCGCGCCTTCTTCACGGGCTGCGGGCGAGGCTCAGCGCGCTCCGCCTCCACGGCCGCCTGGGCGGCCGCCGTCATCGGAATGCCCGCCGGAGCCGAAGTCTCCTCGACCGGCGCCTCAGCAGCAGGCGCCTCAGGCGCCTGCGTCGCAGCGACGGGCTCGTCGCCAGCAGCCTCATCTTCCGCGCGAGACGAGCGGCCCGAGCCAATCTCGATGCCCTCAGCCTCAAGCGCCGCCCGGATGCCCTGGACCATCCGATCCCGCTCAGCAAGCACCTCCTCACCGAACACGGCGACCAGCTCCGTATCGGGAGTGTCGAGCGCCCGGCGCAGGCTCAGGCCCATCCGCCGCCGCTGGGGATCGATGCGGATGATTCTCAGCAGCAGATCCTGGCCCTCTTGGACCACCTGCTTCGGATGGGTGATCCGCTCGTCGGTCAGCTCCGAGACGTGGATCAAGCCTTCGATGCCATCCTCGATTCGGGCGAACGCGCCAAAGTTGGCGAGCTGGGTCACCGTCCCGCGAACGAGCTGGCCAACCTCATAGGCGGCAGCCACCCGGCTCCACGGCTCGGCCTGGGTTCGCTTGATCGAGAGAGCGATCTTCTTTTCTTGGGCGTTGATGCCCAGGACGTAGACATCGACCTCGTGACCGACCCGCAGCACCTCACTTGGGTGCCGGACGCGGCTCCAGGACAACTCGGAGAGGTGGACGAGCCCGTCCGCCCCACCAATGTCCACGAAGGCGCCGAAGTCGCAGATGGAGGAGACCCGGCCCTTACGAACCTCGCCCTCCTTCAACTCCTCGATCAGCCGCTCCTTCATCACATCGCGGCGTTCCTGGATGGCCTGCCGCTCGGAGAGGATCAGCCGGTTGCGATGGCGATTGATCTCGATGACTTTCAGCGGCAGCATCGAGCCGATCAAGCGCGCCATGTCGGCCTGCTTGCTCGCGTCGTCGCCGCCACGGATCTCGGAGACCTGGGAGGCGGGCACGAAGCCGCGCACCCCGTCCAGGTTCACCAGCAGGCCACCCTTGTTGTAGTTGGTGACCTCCGCCTCGATGACCTCGTTCGCCTCGTGCAACTCCTGCAGCCGCCGCCAGCTCTTCTCCTGCCGGGCGCGGTCGATACTGACGACTGCGTGCCCCTCGTTGTTCTCTGGCTGCACGACGAAGACGAGGATGGTGTCCCCGATGGCGAGGTTCTGCCGCTCCTCGGAGGACAGCGTGGAGTACTCCCGAGCCGGGACGATGCCCTCGGACTTCGACCCGATATCGACCAGCAGCTCCTCGCGGTCGACGTGCATCACGATGCCGTCCATGACATCCCCGTACTTCAGGGTCTTGTAGTCATGACTCGGATCGTTGAGGAACTGCTCCATGAGCGAGGCACCGTCCACGGTCTCCATTCCGGCATCGCCGTTCCCGTTGGACGCATCCGCCTGCGCCACTGTCGGTGCGGGGTCTATGCTGGAGACCGCCGTAAGGTCCTCGTGCTCGCGAATATCCGTGCCGTCCATACACCTTCCTTAGACACCGGTGGAAACGCGGGGACTCCCCCACCCATGGTGGTCCGGTTAAGCGGTCTACCGCGGCCAGGGGAGGTATGCAGGCAAAGTATACTGGTGTACCAGAGCCCACGCAACCAAAATAGAGCCTGGCGAGGTGAAGCGCACCCTCGTCAAGCGCGTCAATAGGACAGGGAACCAGCTACCCCGCGGTTGTCAGTGACACCCCCGCAGCCGCGCCCTGTCTGGCAACGTAAGCAGCAAGCGCCACCAATACATCCCGCAGCGCTGGCTCATGGGCCCAGCCCATATGGCCAATCCGGACAATGGCGTCGGCCAGGTGCGCCTGCCCGTTCTGCAGCTCGATCCCGTAGTCGCGCCGCATCGCGTCAATCACCTGCGCGGCGGTGATTCCGGCGGGTGGGCGGAACGCGGTCACCGTGTCCGAGGCGTAGGCCGGGTCAGCGAACAACTCCAGACCAATGTTCCTGAGGCCGGTTCGCGTCAGGTGTCCCAACATACGGTGCCGGTCCCAAACGTGCTCCAGCCCCTCCTCCTCTATCAACCCAAGGGCCGCATCGAACGCGTAGAGAAGGGTGAGCGGGGGCGTGGCCGGTGTCATGCCGTTCGCGGCACTGGCCCTCGCGGCGCCGATATCCCAGAAGAACCGGGGGAAGGTCGAACGCGCGTACGCCTCCCAGGCCCGGCCACCGATCCCCGCGATGAGCAGACCCGGCGGGCACATCCAGGCTTTCTGGGAGCCGGAGAGCACGAAGTCCACCTGCCAGGCGTCCATCTCAAGCGGTAGCGCCCCGGCGGAACTGACCGCATCGACGATGGTGAGCGCACCGTGATCCACGGCGACCTGGGTTAAGTCCTTTAGGGGGTTGGTTACGCCCGTCGACGTTTCGTTGTGGGTGAGAAAGACTGCCTGCACCGGCCCGTGAGTCTCCAACGCCTGGCCGAGAGCGGCGCCGGTGACGGCCTCTCCCCAGGGCACGTCCAACCGCCGCACGTCAAGGCCAAAGGCGAGGCCGGCTTTCGCGAAGCGATCACCGAAATCACCGCACACTGCGGCGAGGACCCGGTCGCCCGGTGAGAGCAGGTTGACGATCGCCACCTCCCAGCCGGCCGAGCCGGACGCTGGCCAGATGAAAACGTCTCCCTCCGTCCGGTGGATCGCTCGAGCGCGCCGCAGTAACTCGGCGTAAAAGGCCCGGAACACGGGTCCACGATGCGGGATCATCTCCCGCCTCATCGCCTCGACCACCGCGGGCGGCAATGGGGTCGGCCCGGGCAACCGAAAGTTCACCATGCCTGCCGCCTCTTCCCCCGTTCGATCTCCGCCACAACCCTTTGGTCCCCACAGTCTACGCCAGCCGGCCGGACTCTACGCCAGGCTCCCGCACGTCGACCATCGATAAGGTTCTACCCATAGGGCGCACTTCCGGCACCGATGGTCCACCGCCCCCGGCAGAGATCACGTGGCGTGCTAGAATCGGGACCTCGGTATCCCTGAATGCGACGCGTCGATCACGTATCGACGCACACCAGCCGCCCGGCCTGCGGCGAGAAGCGCATGGAGGTCACGCTCTCCCCTCGAGCTCGCATCGCCGTCGCCTGGATCGCGGTAGCCGTCGGTGGCTTTGTGCTGTTCGAGGCCGCGCACGCGCTCCGTCCTTTTGCGTGGGCCATCATCACCGCGTACATCCTCCATCCCCTCGTCGCCGTTATCCACCGCAAGACCCACCTTCCTAAGCACCTCATAACGACCTGGCTCTACGTCATGCTGGGTCTGGTCTTCACGATTCTGCTCATCAACCTCACACCACTGCTGGTCAACCAACTCCAGGACGTCCAAGACCAGATCCCCAGCGCCGTCGAACAAACACGCGACTGGCTGGAGGAGCGCCAGGGCAGCCGCATGAACCGCCTCGGGTTGGAGGCAGACTTCATCGAGTCGCGGCTCACCAGCTTTGCTGAGGAAGCCGCCGCCCTGCTCAGTTCATCCGCCTTGCCGCTCGTACTGACCACCTTCTCGGTCGCGATTGAACTCCTGATCTATCTCATCGCCTCGTTCTACTTCATCGTCTACGGTGACCGCTTCGTCCAAACAATCCGGGACGTGCTCAATCGACGCTATCATCGTGAATTCGACCGCCTGCTCGTGGACATCAACAACACCCTCGGTGCTTACATCCGGGGCCAGCTGCTGCTCGTGGCCATCATGAGCGTGGCCTCATTTATTGCTCTAAAGATCCTCCAGGTCGACTACGCCCTCTCGGTCGCGATCGCCACCGGCTTCCTTGAGTTGATCCCGCTGGTCGGCCCCTGGGCCGCTGGCTCGATTGCCGTCTTCATCGCCCTGTTCCAGGACACCACCCCGTTCGGCTGGTCCCACGGCACCCTGGCCCTCGTGGTCGGCCTAACCTATTTCGCGCTGCGACAGATGGAGGACGCCTTTGTCATCCCGCTCGTGATCGGGCGGATCGTCCACCTTCACCCCTTACTCGTCCTCTTCGTTCTCGTGATCGGGACCTCCCTCGGAGGGGTGCTGGGGCTCATCCTCGCCGTACCCGTGGCCGCCGTGCTCAAGATCGTGATCGGATTTTTCTACGGCAAGCTCATGGCCCGGGAGGTCCGGCATGTTGAGGTTGTCCGGCATCGCCACGATCTGGAACGTCTGATTGACGGCTTTCCGTCGCGGGTGAACGCCACCGTCGTTCTGCTCCTGGAGCCCGGCATCCTCGCCTGGGACGATCTTCCGCTCGTGCAGCGCGTGGTCGATGAAGCGCTGGACCACGCCATTGCCCTCTCGGCCGTCACCCCAGATGCCATCGGTGGCGCGTTGGCCACAGCGGCGGGCATCCCAACCACGACGATCCCAGCCGCACTTCCGGTAGCGCTGGAACCGGCCGTCCCGTAACGCGGGCACAGGGGCAACGCGGCCCCTAAATCGAGGGAGCCATCCCCAGTCTGCCTGATCATCGTTGTCTGGTCGTTACCGGCCCACGTTCCGTAGGTGACGTGGATCGTCGTAGAGAACTAACTCCGGATCGATTCGCTCCGCCGTGACGTGGATAAGCCCGACCCCGAAATGTTCTTGCCAGCGCCGGTCCGTTGCCGAGCCGGGATTGAACAGGATTGTCCCGTTCTCCAGCTCCATCTTCGGAATATGGCTGTGGCCATAGACGACGCAGCCGACCCGACCCGCGAAGCGGCGGCGGGCCTCGCTCCTTGCTGACGCCCCGCCGTGACCGTGCACGAGCGCAAACGCATGCGGGCCGACATCAAAGGTGAGATGCTCGGGGAGCACCTCACGGAGTTCGGCGTCATCGTTGTTCCCGACCACGGCAAGTACGGGAGCGATCTCACCGAGGCCCGCGAGGACGGCGACTGTATTGACATCGCCGGCGTGGAGGATGAGGCCGGCGCCCACCCGCCGAAAGAGATCCGGCACCTCCTCGGGCAGCCGCCGCGCCCCTCGCCGGTGAACATGCGTGTCTGAGACGACCCCGATCGTCAACGGCACCTCGAACCGCGTCTCAGGACTCAGCTGGAACCTGTGGCCGCTAAACGACAGGGCCAATCTCCGCCTCGCCCAGGATACGCCGCACCTCGCTGGCGTCTCGCTCGTTCAGCGGCTCCAGGGGTGGCCGCGGCTTGCCCCCCCGCAGCCCGACCGCGTCCATCGCCGCTTTGAGACCAGCGATCCCGAACTGAGTGGTGACGGCCGCATTCGGGGCCAGCGCCCGTTGCTGGAGTCTTCGCGCCTCGTCGTGGTCACCGGCCTTGAAACAGGTCTCGATCTCCTTGCAGAGTCCGGGGGCAATGTTTCCAAGCGCCAGGATACCGCCGGTGGCCCCAAGGCAGAGGGCCGGATAGAGGAAACTCGCGGACCCCGCCAGCACACCAAAGCCCGGCGCCGCCCGCGCAACCATCTCTGCAACCTTGGGTGCGTTCCCTCCCGAGTCCTTGACACCAGCGATGTTGGGGTGCCCCGATAACTCGGCAACGAGCGCTGTTGAGAGGTCCACGCCCGTGTACGTCGTCATGATGTAGATCAGGATCGGCACCGGGGAGGCATCCGCCACCGCCCGGTAGTGCGCCAGGTAGGCGGCGTGGTCGTACTTGGGCTTGTAGTAGTGGGGCGTCACGATCAGAGCGTAGTCGATGCCCAGCGCCGCCGCCCGTCGAGTCAGGTCAATCGTGGCCCGGGTCGATTCCAACCCGGTGCCTGCCATCACCGTCTTCTGCCCGCCGACCACTGCCACGCCGGCCTCAATCAGCCGCAGCTTCTCGTCGGTTTCCAGCAACGCCGATTCCCCGTTGGACCCCAGGATCACCACCCCATCCAGCGGGGAGGTGGCATACCAACTCAGGTTGGTGTGGAACGCCTCCAGGTCCAGCCCACCGTCGTCCCCAAATGTCGTCGCCACCGGGGCAAAAACTCCTGCCGGCACCCGCTCCGCCGTCATTTCCTTCCCTCCTCCCACGCTCTCGCCTCTACCCTCTGGCGTCAGACATCTGACGTCTGACGTCTAACACTACTTCTCGTCCAGGACTGAGAAGATGATCCCGCTGGCGACGCTGACGATAATCGAGCCGAAGACCGCTCCCCAGAAGGTGATCTCCATACCCGGCGTGAGCCACGCGGCAAGGGCAAACAGTCCCGTGTTGAGCACCAAGGAGAACAAGCCAAACGTGAGGCAGGTGAGCGGCAGCGTCAGGATCCGCAGCACGGGCTTGATGTAGGCATTCAAGACGCCCAGGATGAGCGCGAAGATGAGCACGGCCGTCCTGCTCTCGTACCGCACCAAGCGCTGCTCGGAGAGGGAACCGACCACCAGCGTCGCGATCATGTTGGCGATCAGGTAGGAGACCAGACGGACCATCAAGCCTCCCTGCCAAGCTTGTCCGGTGTGAGCCAGACCGAGAATCCATCGAACCGGTGGATAAGAACGTCCCCGTCCATGGCATCGGGAGCCCGCCCCTCCTCAACCGCCTCAAGCGCATCACGCATCAAGGGCAGCAGCGCTGGATCCATGGGGCTGGCATTGTGGGCCGGGTACGCCCGGTCCACATCACGGGCCAGAGTGGCAAGTCGCATCATAGTCTCTCGATACGTCCCAAGATCCGCGTCTGGGGCCAGGCAATAGAGCGCCCCCGGATACGCGACATCAGTGCTGAAGAGCGTTCTGCCTTCCCGGTCGAGAAGAACGATCCCACCCGGGGAGTGACCCGGCGCGTGGATGACCTCCAGCGAGCGTCCGCCAAGGTCCAGTGTCTCGCCGCCGTGGAGCAAACCGGTTGGTGGGGTCGGAGGAAACGCGGCCGTCGCCGGGTCGAAACCGGTTGGCAGCGGACCCAACAGCCGATCCGGAGTGAAGTTGGGGCGCAGCCGCGCGTTCGGAACTCCGCGCCGTAAGACATCCGCCTCAGATGGATGGATCAGAATCTCGGCGAAGAGCCCGTTGCCGCCGATGTGGTCCCAGTGGGCGTGGCTGTTGACGACCGTCACCGGCCGGTCCGTCAGGTCGGCGACCAACGTCCGGATGTCACCCACGCCCATCCCCGTGTCGATCAGAATCGCCCGCTCCGATCCGACCACGAGATACGATTTGACCTGCTCCTCGTGCAACGGCTCTTCGATGGTGAACACGCCCTCCTCTGGCGCGCTCACGGCAAACCACCCCTGGACCAGGTCTCCCGGCTCGGTCACGGATTCCCTTTCTCTACCGTCGGCCGCCGTCCCTGTCGTTGGAGCCCCCTCAGCGGAGCGCTACCGTTCATGGGCACCCCGTGCCTCAAGGCTGGTCATGAGGGGAGATTATAGGGTGATCTCCCACCCCGCCGTGCCGGGCCGTGCTCCCTGTGCTATCCTTTTGACAGTTATGGTCAACTGTGGAACCCACATGAGGCGGGAGGCGAGGCGGATGGCAAGCGCAGGGATGCCGTTGGCGAGCCGAGGCCGAAGTGCGGCCGCTGTCGCCGAGACGGCGGAGAGCGTAGGCTGCCCGGTGGCCCGCACCGCGGAGATCATTGGCAACAAGTGGACGCCGCTTATCGTGCGGGACCTCGCGAACGGCCGCAGACGGTTCAGCGAACTGGAGCGGTCCCTCACCGGCATCAGTCCCAAGACGCTCTCCGAGCGCCTCAAGCGACTTGACGAAGCCGAGGTCGTCGAGCGAGCCTGCTTCGCCGAGGTGCCGCCACGCGTCGAGTACTCCCTCACGCTCAAGGGACATGCCCTTCTCCCCGTCATCGAGAGCATGCGCGAGTTCGGGAACCGCTGGCTTCCCGCCGACGATTGCTTAGCCTCCGTCCCCGAGGCCGAGTCGGAGCACCTTCCGGCACTCGTTCCGTAGTTTCCTCAGTTCGTCGTCTCTCCACCTGTCAATGCTCCTGCTCCGGCTTGCACACGGGTTGGTCACTCCGGTCGGGGGAGGCATGCATCGCCCAACCCTCCGTGAGGGCACAGCGAACATCGCACACCCACAGGACGATGAATGCGCGAAGTCCTGGTAAGCCACCAGGCACCACAGCCCACTCCTCGGCACCGCACCACTGTCTACGCGTCGTCGCTGACGACAACATCGCGACCTTCAGCGTCGGGACTAGGATCGCCGCCTGCAAGATCCTCCACCGTGCGCGCGGGGTCATGTTCTCAAGGTTTCATGTCCAAGGGATCGCGTCGTGCCGTCGCCACCCGGCTCGGCAGCAAGCGTTCCGCGAACGCCTGGCTATACTTCGCGTCGCAGTGGACGCGGCGTGATACGACGACGAGAGGGCGGCATGGCGGTGCGGCAAGCAGATGTAATGGTGAGCGACATGGCTTCCGGCACGGCAGAGACCGGGCGTCGGCTCCGGGTCTTTTCGGGCATGCAGCCCTCCGGCAACGTGCACCTCGGCAACTATCTCGGTGCGATCCGCAACTGGGTGGTCCAGCAGGAGCAATACGACAACCTCTTCTGCATCGTCGATCTCCACGCGCTCTCCGTGCCGACATCCCCGGACACCTTGCGCGCCAACATCGTCAACCTGGCGAACGGGATGCTTGCCTCCGGCATCAATCCCGCGGCGTCCATCCTCTTCGTCCAGTCGGATGTCCGCGAGCACGCGGAGCTCTGCTGGTTGCTCAACTCGGTCACGCAGTTCGGCGAGTTGCGCCGGATGACGCAGTTCAAGGACAAGTCCGGCGGCCAGGAAACCGCCGAAGCGGTCTCCGCCGCCCTCTTTGTCTACCCTGTCCTGCAAGCCGCCGACATCATTCTCTACGACGCTGACCTTGTGCCCGTCGGCGAGGACCAGAAGCAGCACATCGAGCTGACCCGCGACATTGCCGATCGGTTCAACGCCCGTTACGGCAAGACGTTCGTGCCCCCCCAGCCCGATATCAAGCCCCAAGGTGCCCGGATCATGGCCCTGGACGACCCCACCAAAAAGATGAGCAAGAGCGCCACAAGCCCAAACAGCTACATTGCCCTCGCCGACGATGCGGACACGATCCGGCGGAAGATCAAGCGGGCCGTCACCGACTCCGGTGGGGAGGTCCGAGGGGCGCCGGACAAACCTGCCCTCACCAACCTGCTCACCATCTATAGCCTGCTCAGCGGAGAAGAGATCGAGGTCATCGAGGAACGCTACGCGGGACGGGGCTACGGCGCCTTCAAGCAGGACCTTGGCGAGGTTGTGGTCCAGGCCATCTCCCCAATCCAGCAGCGCCGTGCCGAACTAGAGGCTGATCCGAGTCGAACCCGCGCGATCCTTGCGGATGGTGCTGAACGAGCTCGCGAACAAGCGCAGCGAAAGATGACCTTGGTCCGTGAGCGGGTCGGCCTCGGTCCAGGAGCCTGACCGGCGAAGGCCTCCAAGTCTCGTGGGCGATCAAGGGGGCATCCGGCGGCAACACGCTCCACCTCGGTTCCAACGTCGTCTGAGGCCTCTGATTCCGGTTCAACCACCACCCTCGGGACCGCCGCGCAGCTCCGATGTTCGCCGCAGAGAGGAGGAGGGCACCTATGGCATCGCGCACTGCCGGTCGCTCGGCGTCCAGCACGCAACCCAAATTCGACGAGATGACCCGGAGAGAGCGCGTGATGGCGGCGGTGCGGGGCGAGCCCGTCGATCGCCTCCCGATCTGCTTCTGGCACCACTTCCAGCCGGAGGGATCCGGCCGCAGGCTCGCTGAGGCGACCCTCCGCTTCTTCGACGAGACCTTTGACCTCGATATCGTCAAGCTGATGCCGGACATCCCGTACCCATTTCCGCAACGGTCCATCCAGGCCCCGGATGACTGGCACTTGTTGGAGCCAGTCGACCGTGAGCGATCGCGCTTTTTTGGCCAACGGGTCGAGGCCGTGCAGGTACTGCGCGACGAGCTTGGCTATGACACCCCGATTGTCGTGACTGTCTTCGGTCCGTTGACCGAGGCCCTCTATTTCGTCGCGGACCGTGAACGCTTCTTCGCCCACGCCCAGGAAGCACCAACGAAGGTCCACGAGGCGCTCAGCGTCATCGCGGAAAACCTCCGCGCCCACATTCGGGACGTGATCTCGGCCGGGGCCGACGGTGTCTTTTTCGCGCTCCAGGGCTGCTCCACCGCGTTCATGCCTGAAGTGCAGTACCGGGAGTTCGGCCGCCCCTACGATCTCCTCGCCCTTCAAGGCGCCCTCGACGGCTGGCTGAACGTGCTCCACGTGCACGGGGAGCAGGATCTGATGTTTGACTTGGTGCTCGATTACCCTGTCCAGGTCCTCAGTTGGTCAGACCGGCTCGCGGGACCGAGCCTCCGGGAGGCGCGGGGCATGACCAGCAAGTGCCTCATGGGGGGCTGGCACGAGTTCGGCCCGCTCTCCAACGGCCCGCGGGATGCGATCCTCGAAGAGGCCCGGGACGCGGTCGCAAAGACCGGGGGCCGGAAGCTAATCCTCGCCAACGGCTGCTCCATCCCCGACGACACCGATGATCGCTGGCTCCACGCCGCCCGCGAAATCGTCGAGGACCTTGACCTGCCGTAGTTTCCAGCATCTGAGAGAAAACGTCCCGGCCATTTAAGCGAACGACAGGTGGTCCGGATGACGCCCCGGTCGCTTGACCCCTACCCGACGCCAGTTCCGACCGGAGTGGCCGCTGGCGCCTTGGCCGCTTCTTTGTCCTTCTTCTCCATGATCGTGGTGGAGTGACCGGCGTCGAGCCGCGCCTTGGGATCGTAGAAGGTGACGGCGTG
This sequence comes from Sphaerobacteraceae bacterium, assembly GCA_016781925.1. Lineage (GTDB taxonomy): Bacteria > Chloroflexota > Chloroflexia > Thermomicrobiales > UBA6265 > LC2-1. The sequence goes on from JADDPH010000097.1 coordinate 32,270, forward strand.
ATTCACGGCCGTGACCGCCTCGGCTGCTCCGGTCGCGATCAGCTTGAACTTGGCCGGGTAGGTCGCCACGTCGCCGGCAGCGAAGACGCCTGGGATGACCGTCGCCATCGTCACCTTGTCGACCACAATCTGGTTGCGTTGTAGCTCGAACCCCCAGCTCTTGAGTGGCCCCAGATCCGCCTTGAAGCCGATGGCCACGATCAACTCCTGGCACTCGACCCGCCGCACCGTTCCTTCAGCATTGGTGAACTCCACCGCTGTCAGGTGACCGTCAGGACCGGCATGGACGGCGGAAACGGCGCAACCGGGGTAGTTGAGATCGACGCTGGACGCCTCCAACTCCCGCACTGTCGCCTCATGGGCGCGGAACTTGGAGCGGTGAATGAGGGTCACCTGCCGCGCCACCGGTTCCAGCGTCACCGCCCAGTCGACTGCCGAATCACCGCCGCCGACGATCACCACATCCTTGTCCCGGAAGTCCTCCACCCGCTTGGCAAAGTAGTGAACGCCGTGCCCCTCCAGCTCCCGCACCCCCGGCACGTCGAGCCGGGTCGGCTCGAACGCACCGACCCCGGCGCAGACGATCACCGACTTGCTGAACCGCTCGCCCTTCGTCGTTCCCAACCGAATCAGTCCGTCCTCCAGCCGCTCCAGCTCCAGGACCTCCTCGTTGAGGTGGATCGTCGGGTCGGAGCGTTGCGCCTGGAGCAAACACTGCTCGACAAAATCCTTAGCCAGCACCTTGGGATAGCCAATGACGTCATAGATGTACTTTTCGGGATAGATCGCGGTGAGGGCACCACCCGGCTCCTCCAGGGCGTCCAAGATCTGCGTTCGCGCGCCCCTTAGCCCTGCGTAGAAGGCGGCGAATAGCCCCGTCGGCCCGGCTCCGATGACCGTGATGTCAAAGACGTCTTGGGTGGGGTTCAGGCCCGCAGCCATGGACATCTGGCCATCCTCTGCCGCATGACCGTTGGGGGAAACGCCGTTCTGGTCGCTCATCAGGTCGGAGCCTTTCTCTCTTCCTGGGTGTGGGGGAACCCGAGGGGGAACGTGCCTGTCCCCGAATCTTAGCATCGCGCCCCGGCATGACCGTTCCGGCCACGCCTTCCTGCTCACGTGTCGGGGCGCGTTGCCCGACTTTCCGTGACCCACGTACAATCGTCGGCAATACCGTTTGTCCCCACTGCCATAGTCCAGAACCAGAGGAGGGACCGTTTCTCATGGCCCAGGCCCCAACCGCCACCTCGCCCGAGAAACTCCAGACGCTGCTCTCGAAGCGGGGCAAGGACCTTCCCGGGCCCCGGGTCGGCGACCCGCGCAAGTCTGCCGAGTTGATCTCCTTCTACGCTGGCTTTCCGGACCCGGCTTCCCTCCCAGCCCGTGAGGTGGCGGATGCGACTGTCCGCGCGATGGAGAAGGACGGCTCCTGGGCCCTCCAGTACGGCAACAGCACCGGCTACCAGGGGCTGGTTGATGTGCTGCTCGCCAAGTTGAAGCGGGATCAGGGGATCGACGCCCGCCGCGAGAACGTCCTGATCACCGCGGGCGGCTCGCAAGCGCTGGCCCTGGTGCTGGACGCTTTCGTTGACTGGGATGACACCATCATCACTGAGGCGCCAACCTGGATGGGAGCGGTGCGTGCGTTCAAGAACGTGGGCGCTCAGCCGGTCAGCATCCCGGTGGACGAGCAGGGGACGGATGTCGAAGCGTTGGAGCGGGAGTTGGTTCGCCTTCAAGGTGAGGGAATCCGGCCGAAGCTGATCTACGTGATCTCCAACTTCCAGAACCCGAGCGGTATCTCCACCACTCGTGAGCGGCGGGAGCGGATTGCGGCGCTCGCCCAGGAGTACGGCACCCTCGTCCTGGAGGATGACGCCTACTACGACCTCCGCTACGGCGGCGAGTTCATCTCTCCGATCTACACGCTGGATGACAGCGGCTCGACGATGTACCTCGGCACGTTCTCCAAGGTCATGGGCGCGGGAATGCGCCTTGGCTGGTTGATTGCCCCGCCGGAGATCATCCAGAAGCTCGCGGTCCTGAAGATCGACGGCGGAACCAACGTCTTCGGCTCACACGTCGCCGCCGAGTGGGTGCCCGATCACCTCATCGCGCACGTCGAGCGGCTCAAGGGCATCTACCGCCACCGCCGGGATCTGATGCTTGAGGCTCTGGAGCGGCACATGCCCGAGGGCACGACCTGGACCAAGCCGGACGGCGGCTTCTTCATCTGGGTCACCTTCCCCGATGGGGTGGACACAACCCGGATGCTGCCTCAAGCGCGCGAGCGAGGGGTCGAATTTCTCCCCGGTTCAGCCTGCTACATGAATGGCGAGGGAGGCAATGCCCTTCGCCTCTCCTTCTCATTCGCCTCTGACGATCAGATCGACCCGGGCATTCGGGTGATCGGCGAGATCGCGAAGGGCGAGTTACTGGAGAGCGGGACTCCCTAGTCGACCGGGTCTCGATGCCGGTCTGTAGGCGAAATCCTTTGGGAGCATTCGTAGCCACTGATCCCTGCCTGTGGTTCGGATCGCTGCTGGCCGGCGATGTTCTCCAGAACCGTCGCCCATTGCCCCCTGGGTTCCAATCCCCCGATGCTGGAGATGGCTGGTTCAGGCGATCGTGAGCGGTCGGTAGGAGTGGGGACATCGAGCCATGTTCGAACCACAGGCAGGAGCGGGGCACGTTCGACCGGGAGCACTGCGAGGTGTCTACGCCATCCTGGCGACGCCATTCCTCCCGGACGGATCCATTGACGAGGCCAGTCTGCGGCGGCTCACGACAGCGACTCTGGCAACAGGGGTTGACGGGGTCACCGTCCTTGGGGTGGCCGGGGAAGTCCACAAGCTGACGGATGCCGAGCGATCTCGCGTGCTAGCCGCCGTCATTGAGACCGTCGGTGGGCAAGTGCCGGTCGTGGCCGGCACCTCCCGGGACGGCACCGATGCCGCTATGGTGGCGGCGCAAGAGACGGAAGCAGCCGGGGCAACCGCGCTCATGGTCGCACCTCCCGCGTTCTCCCAGGCCGGACCCAGTCTCACCGACCACTACTGGCGGATCGGCGACGCCACGGGTCTCCCGATCGTCCTCCAGGACTTCCCGCCAGCGAATGCCGTCACCCTGTCCCCTCGCGCCCTGGCCGATCTTGTCGCCGCCGTGCCGGCCATCGTCACCATCAAGCTGGAAGACCCGCCGACGCCGCTTCGCATCGCGCAGACACTCGCCTTGACGGGACATCAAGCAACGATGCTTGGTGGCCTCGGCGGGGTCTACCTGCTAGACGAACTCCGGCGTGGGGCCAGCGGCACGATGACCGGCTTCGCCTTTCCTGAGATTCTCGCCGCCATCTGGCAGGCCTGGGACGCCGGCGATACCCGAGCAGCGACCGACATCTACTACAGGTGGCTGCCGCTCATCGCCTTCGAGGGTCAGCCGAAGATCGGCCTCGCCATCCGCAAGGAACTGCTTCGCCGGCGCGGCTTCATCGACCACGCCACCGTCCGCCAACCCGCCGCAGCGTTGACCGACGAGATCCGGGAAGATCTCGAGTCCACCCTTGCCGCCCTCAGTCTAGATCCCTTCCGACCGCCGCTGACATTTTCGCCCTCCTGAGGGGACCAGGAAGCCTGCTGGAGCGCCGCGCCTTATGGGTCATTGGGCCAGCCCGGGAACCAGCCGCAGCCGGCGACGCCGTAACTGATTACCGCACCCCCCGGCGTTGCGAACTGATCCGGCGAGCCGTCGATCGAGGACGCCGGCGCCAGCCATTCGAGGCGACCCCCGCCACGGTCAGAAGCGCCAAAAGACCCGGCACGGCGATCAACCACGGGAGGAGCGTTCGACCGTCATCAACTGGTGCCCCGGCGACGAACCGGGAGAAGTGGTCGAGCGGCGCCGCCACCGCCTCTCGGCGCAGCAGGGAGCCATCCAGCCGGTGCAAACGCTCTTGGTCCACCCGATAGATCGCCGTCTCAGACGGCTGAACGTCCGTGCTCAACCTGAGGCTCAACTCCGCGGGGCCGGTGAGTTGCAGCACAGGAGCACCGGCGGCCCCCGAAACCGTAACGTCAAAGGCAGTCCCGGGCACGAGGTCGACATTCTCTGAAACCGGCAACCACGAATCCGGAACGGGACGGATGCGGATGGTGACTGGGACCGTAAAGACACCCGGCGGCACGGTTAGTGTCGCACCCGCCGGACTGATGAGCGTGCCTCCCTCGGGACCCATCGTCGCCGCGACCTCACCTACCACGGTGGGGGTTGGCTGCTGGACGACCGAGGTCGGTACGCTCGGCAATGGAGCCGTCGTCGGCGCAGGAGGAACGCCAAGGGCTGGCCCGTCCTGGACAGCATTGGAGACTCCGGCCGGCGCGTCTGTGCCTCCCCCTGATGGCTCATCGGTTGGTCTGGACGGGCTCTCGGCCTTGCCGGTCCCATTCGACGGTTCCGCAGGAGGAAGTGTCTCAGTGGCAATCTGCTCCGCCTGGCCAGCACTGCTCCCGCCCGTCGCCCCTTTCGATGACTGGTCCGCCGAGGCGCTATCCGCGCCAGCCACGGAGTTGTCCGATTCCGTGGCAGAGCTCGGCGCTCCGGCAGCGAGCGGCAGTTCGACGCTCGGAGGCTCGATCTCCTCCTCCGACGGTGTCATCGTCTCGACCTGATCGCCCGTGCCATCCTCGACGGGAGCGTCGCCCACCGGGGCCGGATCGGGGAGATCGACGGCGGGCTCCACGTCAATGGCGCACTCCACCGTATCACCGCTCATGTCGGTCGCATACACGTATGCGGTGACAGGGGCCGCGACATCAGGCACCTGCCAGGCAAGGGACGCGGTACCGTCCTGGGGCAATGAGCCGACCAGGGTCCCACCACCATCGGCTTCAGGATCAAACAGGGTGTTTGGCGACTGGCTTGACCATGAGCCGTGGGTGACATCCATCATCAGGCTGCCACTGCCATACAACGTAACGATGGCGAGATCGCCGCCGGTCGCGACTGCCGGGCAATCGAGCGACGCGGAGACAGGCGGTGGCTCAACCGGTGCCCCGAGGACGAGGGTGGACGCCGAGGCCAGCCACTCCCCACTGTCAGGATCGATGACGACGAAGGTGACGGTGACGTCCGCGGTCGTCTCGGGTGCCTGCCAAGCGATCGCGAACCCGCCCACTCCGGCGTAGGTACCGTCTCCGGTCTCCACGAAGACACCCGCGTCAGCCTCGAGGAGCGCTCCGCTGACACCCTCCACGCCGACGGACGCGATCTCCCCTGATGCGACGGTCTCGGGCACAGCGAGAGACGGCGGCAGAACGTCGACAGGAGCTTCATCTCCGTCGCCGCTGTTCCCTTCGCCGTCCCCGCTCCCGTCGTCCACGGCGCCACCGTCGCGACCTTCGTCGTTATCACTTGGGACGTCGCCGTCGCCGGCATCCTCCGGGGGCGTCAGAACTTGAAGAGCGTTCGCAAGGGATATGCTGTCGGTCTCGGCCAGGTTTTGGCTGCTGACGGAGTAGCCCACGTCACGGACCTGCCAGTAGACGAGGTCGTACGCGGGCGTCACGTCATGGTACGCGGGGTAGCCTTGAACGTCCGCGTTTTGGACGAGTTGATTGTTGCGGTCGTACCAGGAGAAATCAGGGATGGCACCGCCGACGGTGCCAGTGATTTCGAGGAAAGTCGGTGGGGTACCGGGGAGCATCCAGTAGAGGCTGTAGTAGCCCCCGCTGGCCCCGACTCGAGGTTCCCCTGAGAAGGGGGCTGGAACCCATCCCGGCACCAGGACATCGAACCCCAGGTCCAGCATGGCGGCCGTGTCCGCACTCATCCACTCAGGAGCCGCCCGCATGTCACTGGCGACCATAGCTGGACCGGGGGCAGCCGCGGTGGGAACCACCGAGTGATACCCGCAGCCAAGGAGCGCGAGGAGCGACAGCAGCGCGAGCAACCGGGTACTCGCGCCTGCCGATCCGTCATGTCCCATGGGATCGTCCTCTCGGTGCTGCGGCTTAACGCAGGCCCGCTAGGCAGAGACCAGCTCGGTGAAGCCACCCGCAACACTGCCGCGAACGAGCGAGTGGCTAAGGTACCACCCGCACGCATCCCTTGACGACTAGGCACCGCAACTGCACAAGGCAAGCCGGGGGCGACCAGGACCGTGTTTG
>JADDPH010000109.1:0-4319 GCA_016781925.1 Sphaerobacteraceae bacterium
TAGGTGCCGGCCTCCCAGGAGTTCAGGTAGTGAACCTGCTCATCGGTCAATTGGTCGATCTCGACACCCATCGCCGCCAGCTTGAGGCGGGCGATCTCCCGATCGATCTCCTCCGGCACCCGATAGACCATGGGCTGCAACGTCCGTCCCTCACGGACGATGTAGCCGGCGGCCAGGGCTTGGTTGGCGAAGCTCATATCCATCACGCTCGCCGGGTGACCCTCGGCGGCCGCGAGATTGATCAGCCGCCCCTCGCCAAGGACGATCACACGCTGTTCCGGGCCGATCAAGAACTCTTCCACCATCGGCCGCAGGGTACGCCGCCCCTCACCAGCCATCTCTTCCAGCGCCGTCAGGTTGATCTCGGCGTTGAAGTGGCCGGAGTTAGCAACGATCGCGCCGTCTTTCATCTGCTCCAAGTGCTGCCGATCGATGACGTTGATGTTGCCGGTGGCCGTCACGAACAGGTCCCCAAGTGCCGCGGCCCGGGTCATGGTCGTGACGGTGAAGCCGTCCATCGCCGCTTCGAGTGCCTTGATCGAATCGATCTCGGTCACAATCACCCGGGCGCCCATGCCGCGCAACCGGCTGGCGATGCCCTTACCGCACCAGCCGTATCCAGCGACGACCACAGTCTTACCCGCCAGCAAGATGTTGGTCGCGCGCAGGATGCCGTCAATCGTGCTCTGCCCCGTGCCATAGCGGTTGTCGAAGAAGTGCTTGGTGTCGGCATCATTGACGGCGATGATCGGGAACTTCAGGACCCCGTCCCGCTCCATCGCCCGATCACGAATAACCCCGGTCGTCGTCTCTTCCGTCGCCCCGATGATCTCCGGAAGCAGATCCGGGCGGTCGCGGTGGATCATGGTGACGACATCGGCCCCGTCATCAATGACGACCTGCGGCTTGTGATCGAGGGCCGACTTGATGTGCCGGTAGTAGGTCTCGTTATCCTCGCCCTTGATCGCGAAGACGGGGATGCCCTCTTCGACCAGGGCCGCCGCCACGTCGTCTTGCGTCGAGAGGGGATTGCTGGCACAGAGCACCGCGTCGGCGCCGCCGGCCTGAAGGGCCAGGGCGAGATTTGCGGTCTCCGTGGTGATATGGGCGCAGACCAGCATCCGCACGTGCGCCAGCGGGCGCTCCGCCGCGAAGCTGTCGCGAATCTGCCGCAGCACAGGCATCTCCCGCGCCGCCCAGTCGATACGCCGGCGCCCGTCAGCTGCGAGCGACGGGTCTTTGATGTCGAAGTTTCGCGAGTTAGGCATCGTCGAGACCATGAACCGGTTCCTCCCTGCAAACGTTGCTAGCGCCGGGCCGCAGCGGCACCGGCCGGTCATCAGTGTGTAGTAGTTATGGGCACCCCATGGCCGCTCACGAATTGGTCGGCGGAGATGGTCCCGGCGAAGTCTGGAAACGCGCCGTCGAACCGCGCCACGAACTCCTCCGGGGTGAAGACGTGCTCCTGCGTCCCATGGCGCTCAATCGCGTAGGTAGCGACAAGGGCTGCCATCCTTCCCACCACCGGCAACTCCAGCCCGAGCAAGAGGCCTTTCAGCAGGCCGGCCCGATAGGCGTCGCCGCCGCCGGTCGGGTCGGCAAGGGGGTCCGGTGGGGCGGTCGGGATCTTCACGATCTCGCAGCCCTGCCTCAGCTCGGAGCCCTGTTCCCCGAACGTCACCGCGACGAGCGACACGCGTTCTGCGATCGCGTCGACGGTCAAGCCCGTTTTCTGGGCGATCATGGCAAGTTCGTAATCGTTGCCGATCACGGCCCAGGCCGCGTCAACCCCCGCCTTGATGTCCTCCGCCGGTAGCGCCACCACCTGCTGCGACGGGTCGTACACCAACCGGCAGCCACTTCCGGCGATCTCCGCAGCGTGGCGGCGCATTGCGTCCGGCGCCGTCGCTCCGACTAATCCGAGCACGGCCCGGCTCGCGGCCTCAATGGTGTCAACATCGCTGGCACGGTCGAGTGCCCCCGGATAGAAGGCCGCTATCTGATTTCCCGCCAAATCCGTCATCATGAAGGCGTACGCGGTCAACTGATCGGCCACTTCCGGCACCAATTGCGTATCGATTCCCAGACCATCAAAGATGGCCCGGTACTCAGCAAAGTCCGGACCGGCCGCGCCGACCACTGCGGCTGGCTCTCCTAACAGCGCCAGGTTGTAGGCGATGTTGCCACCGACCCCACCCCGCTGCCGCCGCAGTGAGTCGACCAGGAAGCTGACGGAGAGGACATGCGCCTTATCCGGCAAGATGTGGTCTTTAAATGACCCAGGAAACGACATGATGTAGTCGTAGGCGAGGGACGCACTGACGATCACCCGCGGCGCCGCACTCCCTGAGGTCTCTCCGCGCATCTGCCGCACCGGCTCCCTGACACCACGCACGAAAAACGCCGCCCTCGGGACGATGAGCGACTCCGAACACCCGAGAATAGCACGGGCCTGCGATGCAGCGCCAAATGTAGTAGGCCGCCGCTGCCCGGTCGGAGCCAGCCAACGCCTCGCCCGAGGCACCCATGTTCAAGACGAAAGGGGACGGGGAGCCGCTTACCCCTGGACCGCCGACGCCACCAAGGGAACCGCCACCGTCACTGCGCGCAGGGCATCCTCGATCAGTTCCGCCGGCACGTCATCACGGATGCAGGCACCTCCCCCGGCTAGAGGCAGCACCCACCGCTGGCGGCCGGCCTCACGCTTCTTGTCGGTTAGCAGCAGCGCCAGCACGCGGTCGGTGTCCACCTCGGCCACCGGGAGAAGTCCGAACTGGTCAAGCAGCGTGTCGAGGCGAGCGACGAAGGGCAGGTCGCACGTCCCCATCCCACTGCCGATCCGTGCCGCGGCGCGCATGCCGACCGCAATCGCCTCCCCGTGGAGATAGCGATACCCAGCGGCCTCAATAGCATGGCCAAGGGTATGACCGAAGTTGAGCAGGGCACGCCCGCCCGCCTCCCGCTCGTCGGCCGCCACCACGGCTGCTTTCAACCCCACGTTCCGGCGAATGGCATAAGTCGTCGCCGGCTCGTCAAGTCCGCGGAGACGAGCGACATTGCGCTCAAGAAATGAGAGGAGGTCAGCCCGGGCACCGCCCGGCGTTGAAGGCTGGATGATGGCGTGCTTGACCACTTCAGCCCAGCCGGAGGTCAAGTCCCGGGCGGGAAGAGTCCCGAGGAACAGGGGATCGATCACTACCAGCGGTGGTTGATAGAAGGCTCCAATGAGGTTCTTGCCGACCGGATGGTTGACTCCCGTCTTGCCGCCAACGCTGCTGTCCACCATCGCGAGCAGGCTGGTCGGCATCTGGACCAGCCCAAGACCGCGCAGACAGGTCGCCGCTACGAAGCCAGCCAGATCCCCAATGACCCCGCCGCCCAGGGCGACCACCACATCCCCCCGCTCCACGCCGCTCTTCAGGAGCCAGTCGTACACATCGCTGACGACGCGGAGGCTCTTGCTGCCTTCGCCCGGTGGCACCCGACGGACCCGGACATCGAATCCATGGGCCGCCAACCCAGCCCGGACCCGTTCCTCGTGCAGCGCGCCGACTCGCTCGTCCGTCACGATCCAAGCGCGATGGGCTCGTGGCCAGCGCTGCCGCGTCAGCTCACCCACGGCCCCGGCGGCACCAGGTTGGACATAGATGGCTGAGGCACCGGACGGTGCTTCGAGGAAGATGTCTGGCGCTGCTGGCGAATCACCAAGCCGGAGGAGTTCGTGAATCTCGTCCACAACCGTATCTGGACTCACGGCATCGACCACAAGCGTCAGGTCCGCACGGTCATAGGTTCGCTGACGCTGTTGCTTTAACCCGTTGATCCGGTCGAATGGGCTGGCGCTCTCCAACAGGGGACGGCGGACCGCGTCCCCCTCCCTCGCCTGCTGGGCCGTCAAACGGCTCAGGATCGTCGGTGTCGACGCCTCCAGAGCAACCACCAGGGTCTCGACGCTGCCGAGGAGGTTCTTCTCCCACATCGTCTCGTCCGTCACGGCGCCGCCCCCGGTTGCGATCACGACGAGGTCTCGGGGGAGAGCCTCCTGAAGTGATCGTCGCTCGGCTGTGCGAAAGACCGCCTCGCCGTGCTGCTCGAAGATCAGCGGCACGGACGCCCCGAAGCGCGCCTCGACCTCGGCGTCGGTATCAAGGAAGTCCCAGCCGAGCCGGGCGGCAAGGAGGCGCCCCACGGTGCTCTTGCCGGAGCCGCTGAATCCGATGAGCACCACCCGGGTCTTCCGCGTCACCCGCTACCTCCAATTTCCACCCCGTGTAGCCCGGCACATGAGTATACCGGCGCACCGGCGCCTGAGGAGGTGA
>JADDPH010000109.1:4429-11320 GCA_016781925.1 Sphaerobacteraceae bacterium
GAGGAGGTGAGCGCATGAAGGCGCCGATGTATAATGACGGAGTCAAACATCCGGTCACGCCCAGCGGCTGGCCATTTCAAACACCAGATACCGAACCGCCGTGCGGCAGGCCGTGCCGTGGAGAATGTTTGGATGCAACGAATCCTGATCGCTGACGACGACGCGGCTATCCGCGGCGTCTTACGCGACTTTTTAGAGGATGAGGGATTCGAGGTCGCTGAGGCGGATAACGGCGGCGGCGTCCTCAGCGCCCTCAACAGCTCCAATGGCTCCAGGCCCGACCTGGTCCTGATGGATGTCCGGATGCCCGATAAGAGCGGGCTGGATGTGCTGCGCGAGGCCAAGGCAGGGTCCGACGGAGGCGCGGCCACCTTACCGGTGGTGATCATGACCGCGTTCGGCACGTCCAACGTGGCCATTGATGCAATTCAGCTTGGCGCCTACGACTACATCACGAAGCCGTTCAACCTCGACCACGTGCTGATTACGATCCAACGGTTCTTTGAGCGGCAGTCGCTCAGCGAGCAGGTGGAGGCGCTCTCGACTCGCCTCGGGGAGCGGGATCCCAACGAGGTTTTGATCGGCAATAGCGCCGCGATGCAAGAGGTTTATAAGACCATCGGGCGAGTTGCCCGTTCGGATGCGACCGTCCTTGTTACGGGAGAAACGGGGACCGGGAAGGAACTGGTCGCGACGATTCTGCACAACAGCTCAAGCTACGCCCGCGGACCGCTCGTCAAAGTCAACTGCGCGGCCCTGCCCGAGACGCTGCTTGAGAGCGAACTGTTCGGCCATGAGAAGGGTGCCTTCACCGGCGCGCTCGCCCAGCGCAAGGGCCGCTTCGAAATGGCCAACAAAGGCACGATCTTCCTGGACGAGGTGGGAGAGATGACGCTCTCCACCCAGAAGAAGCTGTTGCGCGTGCTCCAGGAGCGGGAGTTCGAGCGGGTTGGTGGCAGCGTCTCGGTGAAAATCGACACCCGGGTCATCTCCGCGACGAACAAGATCTTGGCAGTGGAAATTGAGGAGGGGCGCTTCCGCGAGGACCTCTTCTATCGCCTCAATATCATCAGCATCTACCTACCCCCGCTGCGGGACCGGCGTGACGACATCCCGCTGCTGGTGGAGCACTTCCTCCACAAACACCGCTACTCCGCGTCGGCCGGCCCGTCCCGGATTAGCCAGGGCGCGATGCAGATGTTGATGGACTATGACTGGCCGGGCAACGTGCGCCAACTCGAGAACATGATCGAGCGGGCGACGGTTCTCGCCCAGGGGGGCATCATCACGGAGGAGTACATCACCTTCTCCGGCGCCGATAGCCGCCAGTTCATCGATGTAGCCCAGCGCCTGCGGAAGGGGACATCCCTCAATGACTTGCTGGCCGATGTTGAGAAGCAGGCATTTTCTGAGGCGCTGACGCAGACCGAAGGTGACCGCGTAGCAGCGGCCTCGCTGCTCGGCGTCAAGCTGCCCGAGTTCCAGCAGCGGCTGGCGGACTTCGGCCTCTAGGGTTCGAGCCGCCACCCGGTCGAAGTGGCGCAAGGGGGGCAGGAGCCCGCTTGATTATTTCTAGCTTGAGGGCGACCCGGCCGAAGTGTGAACGTCCGAGTCCAACACCTGCTCGCCAGCGTGGCGTTGCCCATGGGCAGCAGTTGCGGCGCCGTCGCTCGATCCGTCGGTGCTGCCGGATTTGGTTCGCTCCTCCCCGCCGAGCGGCAGGGGCAGGCTCCGCATCGTCTCTGCCGCCTGACGGTAAAAACCCTTCACCTCGAAAGAGGCCGGCTTGCGCCCATACCGGTAATAGAAATCGGCCATGCGACCCGCTGAGACGGTCCCGGCGTAGGCGATCACGACCTTCGGGATGGTGCCGGCCGCCAGCGGAACGAACGACGCCGCCTCTCGTGCCGCTGTTCGCCAGAAGAGGCCCGCACCCACGACCGGCAGCATCTCCCGCATGATGCCCCACTGGTCATGCAGATCGCGGCCGTGGATCGCCGCGATCTTGAACAGCATCAGGAGCTGATTCTTGGTCAGAACCAGGAAATCCGCCCCGACCGCGGCCAACGACCCGACAATCGGGATAACGGCAGGAATGTTGGAGACCAGGGCAAATTGCGCGTTCGCTTTCGCTGTCTCATCGATGACCGCCTTGGTCGCGGCCGACCGAAATCCTGGATAGGCCCGGCCCAGCGCGGGAGCAAGGTCTGGCAGACGCGCCGAGACCGTGGATCGCAGGTCCTCCATAGCGCGATCGTCGTCTGATCGTCGACCGCCGAGACCGAAGACGGGAGCCGGACCACCCTCGGTGTGAATCCTTCGCCGCATCTCCGACACCCGTTCGGTCTCCTCCGGGTCGAAAACGACGACGACATCGTACCGTTGCAGATCGGTTGTCCCTCCTTGGAACCCCGCCGAGGCCACCCCGTTCGCGTTTGCCTCGCCGGTCAAGCGAACGGCAATGTTGGCGGCGGTTGCCTCGTCAGGAGCCAGGACCAGGATCCGGGGGATGCGCTCCGCATCTCGGCGCACATCGTCGAAGCTCATCTCTCGCAGCACGCTCACGAAGTTTCGGATCGTCCCGATCGATCCCATGCGTTGCCCCTTCGAGCGACCCAATAACGGCATGCCAACTCCTCTCTTTGTGCGCATCGAGCGCAAGAACACCGTGGATCTAGACAGCGCACGACGGCTGCCAACCGATGCCGGCTATCCCCGCTCAAAGGCCCCAGTCGAGCATCTGAACCGGTAAGCGGGCTCCGGGTTCCACAACCTCCAAATGCTCCGGCACCACCAGCAAGCCGTCCGAGCGAACCAGTGACGTTAGCACTCCAGCCCCTTGCTCTCCAGCCGAGCGTGCTACGTAACCAGTTCCGTCGCGCTCAAGCGCCACGCGGACGAAATGTCGCCGCTGTCCCCGGTTGTCCAGCCGCTCGGCAACCGTCGCGTCGACCGTGGGAATCGCTACATCGCGACGACCGAGCATCTTGAGGATAGCCGGGCGGCCGAACTGCTCGAAGCTCACGGCAGCGGCGACCGGATTGCCCGGCAGACCGAGGAGCGGCGTTCGCCGAACTTGCCCGAAGGCGAGGGGCTTGCCCGGCTTCATCCGAACCTGCCAGATAGCGATCTCCCCCTCCGCCTGAAGCACGTCCTTCACCACATCGTAGTCGCCGAGCGACACGCCGCCGGAGGTCACGATCAGATCCGCGTGCCAACCCTCGGCCAGCTTTGCCCGCAGTGCGCCAACACTGTCCCGAGCGATCCCAAGCAGGCTTGGTTCCCCACCGAGACGCCGCACCATCGCCGCCACCGTGTGACTATTGCTGTTCCGGATCTGCCCGGGCCCAAGAGGAGGGCCAAGATCGACGACCTCGTCGCCGGTCGAGAGGATCGCCACCCGCGGCCGCCGGTGAACCGTGACCGTTGGCCGATTCAACGCCGCGAGGAGGCCGATCTCAGCTGGGCGCAGGCGGGTGCCGGATGGGAGCACGAGCGTCCCCCGCCGCACATCCTCGCCAGCCGGGCGCACGTTGTCCCACGGCTTGGCTGGTCGCGTTACACCAACCATGGTAGGCCGCTCCCGATCAGGCTCTCCGACGACGGGCCGCGCCGGCTCGTCGGTCTCCTCGAACCGGACCACCGCGTCAGCGCCCTCCGGCATCGCCGCACCGGTCATGATCCGGACGGCGCAGCCCGGCGCAACCGACCGCTGGAGTGGTGAACCGGCCGGTGTCTCCCCCGTGATCCTGAGGTGAATCGGGTGGTCGGCGCGCGCACCGAGGGTATCGACTGCCCGCACCGCGTACCCATCCATCGCGGAGTTCCGAAAGGGCGGCACGTCCTCACCGGCGACAACCGCCTCCGTGAGCACCATCCCAAGCGCCTCCAGGAGTGGCACCTCAACCGGATCGAGCGGTGCAAAGGCAGACAGAACGCGCACCAGCGCCTCGTCTACCCCGAGCATCCGCTCGACGTTCTCCCAGGGGCGCTCGTGTAGTGGCGTCTCCGGTTCGGGCACGCAAGAACCTCCGGCAGCCCTCCACGGCACCACGAGAGCGATGCGGCTTCCTCATGGTGGCGGGCCGATGTGTGAGCGAGTGGCGTTCCGGAGCGGGATGGGAAGGGCTGTGCCTACCCGAAGCTGGCGCGAAGCGGACGCGGTCTACCGCATCGCCGCCATCGCGTCGACCAACTCCCGGACCGCGCCCGCCGACTTGTGGAGCGCGGCCTGCTCCTCCTCAGTGAGGGTGATCTCAAGGATCCGCTCGACCCCATTGGCGCCAAGCTTGACCGGCACGCCGACATACAATCCGTCGATGCCGTACTCACCTTGAAGGAGAACACTCGCGGGAAGCACGCGTCGCTTATTGAGCAGGATCGCGTCGACCATCTCGACGACCGACGTGCCCGGCGCGTAGTAGGCGCTGCCGCTCTTGAGCAAGGAGACGATCTCTGCCCCGCCGTTGGCCGTTCGCTCCTCAATCACCTTGATCCGGTCCGCCGGCAGCAACTCAGTGATCGGGATGCCGGCAACGGTCGAGTAACGGGAAAGTGGAACCATCGTGTCCCCATGCCCGCCCAGCACGAACCCCGTCACGTCCTCGACGGAGACATCCAACTCCCTGGCGATAAAGGTCCGGAAGCGGGCCGAGTCAAGCACCCCCGCCATGCCAAGGACGCGCTCGCGCGGGAATCCCGCAGTATCGAAGGCGACGTGGCACATCGCATCGAGGGGGTTCGACACCACCACGATGATCGCGTCTGGGGAGCCTCCGACCACCTGCTCGGTGACCGATCGCACGATGCCCATGTTGGTCCGCAGGAGGTCGTCGCGGCTCATTCCAGGTTTGCGGGCGATTCCCGAGGTGATCACGACCACATCGGAGCCAGCGGTCTCCTCGTACCCGTTCGCCCCGGTGAGGTGGGTGTCATAGCCGAGGACCGGGCCTGCCTGCATCAGGTCAAGAGCTTTGCCCTGGGGCATGCCTTCGACGATGTCGACGAGGACCACATCCGCGTAGTCCCGCAACGCCAGCATCTGGGCAACGGTGCCGCCGACCATCCCGGCACCCACCACCGTGACCTTCGACCGCCCTCCGGCGCGTCGCGCGGCCGTCTCCATGGCGTCCGTTCCCCCTCTGGTTGATCCACTCGAAGCCAACGCCTATCCAAGACCAGATTGAGCGCCCGGCTGGGGCGGCGCGGCATGATAGCATAGCGGTCCGCTGCCCTGATGAGGAGTAAACGACCGGAGGACCGCGCCATGGCCACCATCCTCAACACCGGCCGTTACACCGTTCCGTTCGACCGCAGCTCCATCTCTTTCGACCTTCCCGCCGGCATGACCGGCTCAGTCGTGCGCTCGCGCCCGGCGGTGCCGCTATCAGATCCCCCGGCCGCTGCCACCACGGCAGTGGCCGAGCCGCTTGGCTCCCCACCCCTCGGAGCGCTGGCTGCCGCCAAAACCCGCGTCTGCATCGCTGTCACCGACGCGACTCGTGCTTGCCCCGATCATCTCCTGGTGCCGCCCCTGCTTGCCGAGCTGGCGGCAGCGGGCGTGCCCGACGAGGTGATCACCGTCCTCGTCGCGGTAGGAACCCACCGTGCCAGCACTGATGCTGAAAAAATCGAGAAACTTGGACTCGACGTAGTGCGGCGGTACCGGATCGTCGATCACGACGCATCGGACGACCAAAACCTCGTCCAGGTCGCGGTCGGCCCTGGCGGTATTCCGTTCCGCTTGAACCGGCTCATTGCCGAGGCCGATCTCGTCCTTTCCACGGGCGTGGTCGAGCCCCACCAGTACGCGGGCTACAGCGGCGGCGGCAAAACCGTCGCCATTGGCTGCGCCGACGAGGCCACCATCGCCTACACCCACGGCCCGGCGATGCTGGATCTGCCCGGCACGCGTCTGGCCCGTCTCGATGGCAACCCGTTTCAGGAAGCCGTGCGCGCGGTGGCGCGGAAGGCCAACGTCGCGTTCGTGATCAACGCCGTCTTGGACGACGACGGCCATCCCGTGGCTATCGCCGCCGGTACGCCCGAGGCAGTCCACGATCATCTCGCTACGGTCGCGGGCGACCTCTACACCATGCCCATCCCAGCGCGGGCAGACATCGCGGTGGCAGGAATCGGCTACCCAAAGGACGCCAACCTTTATCAAGCAAGCCGCGCCGCGAGTTACCTCCAGTTCGCGCCCATCCCGGTCGTCCGCCGAGGCGGCGTCATTATCCTCCCGGCGGCTTGCCCCGAGGGCCCGGGAGAGGGCGTGGGAGAGCGGCGGTTCGCTGAGGCGATGCGGCAGCCGGGCGGCCCGGCGACGGTTATCGAACGCGCCCGCACCGAGGGTATCCGCCCGGGCGAGCAGCGCGCCTACGTGATGGCCCGCGTACTGCAAGATGCTCGCGTCATCGTTGCCGGCGTCAGGAACCCGGAAGATGTGCGAGCCATGGGCTTCCTGACAGCGCCGAACTTGGACGACGCCCTCAAGCAGGCAGGAACAATTACCGGTCCGACCCCGTCAGTGCTCGTGGTCCCGCATGCCTTGCTAACCCTGCCGCTGGTCAGGCGCTAGCCGGTTGACGCGACCCCTGCCATAGTTGAAAAAGCCGCGTCGTGACCTTGACAGACAGGGAGGGCATGACTACACTACGCGCGCTGAGAGAAGCCCAACTGTGCGGAAGTGGCTCAGTGGTAGAGCATCTCCTTGCCAAGGAGAAGGTCGCGGGTTCGAATCCCGTCTTCCGCTCCAATCGAGTGACACTGAGGACGGGCCTGCGGGCCCGTTCGTCATTTGTGACTTATCATCGATGGATCCTGGACGCGTCGTGACTCCGGAGATCGTACAGGCCCGCGCGGACGTGGCGGAACGGCAGACGCTGCGGTCTT
>JADDPH010000016.1 GCA_016781925.1 Sphaerobacteraceae bacterium
CCCGCTGCCCAGCCGGTGATAGGCGGCGCCCCGCCGACCGCGGAACCGCCCTTCCGCCAGCAGGAGCGCCACCGCGAAGAGCACCAGCAGCAGTGCCAGCGCAGCCGCCGCCGTCCGATCGAACGACGCCCGGTACTGGAGGTAGATCGCGCGAGTGAACGCGTCATACCGGAGGAGGGTGACCACGCCGAAGTCGCTGACCGCATAGAGCGCCGCCAAGAGTGCCCCGGCAGCGATTGACGGACGGAGCTGCGGCAGTGTGCAGCCGAAGAAGGATCGCCACGACCCGTGCCCGAGGCAGCGGGCAGCCTCCTCCAGGGCGGGGTCCAGCCCTCGTAGCGCCGCGCGCACACTCAGGAAGACATACGGGTACGTGAAGAGCGTCAGCGTCAGCCATGCCCCAAAGAACCCGTAGATCTCCGGCAGCCGCTCCACCCCAAGTGGGGCGAGGGCGCCCTGGAGCAGCCCCCGCGGCCCAAGCGCCGCCACCATCGCTAGGGCGCCGA
Source organism: Sphaerobacteraceae bacterium (assembly GCA_016781925.1). GTDB lineage: Bacteria > Chloroflexota > Chloroflexia > Thermomicrobiales > UBA6265 > LC2-1. Next base: position 507 of record JADDPH010000016.1, read on the forward strand.
CGTACGACGGCACCACCAGCGGCAGCGCCGCCGCCGTCGCCCAGAAGCGCCGTCCCGGCAGGTCCGTCCGCGTCGTCAGCCAAGCCAGCGGTACCGCGATCAGCGATGTCGCGACCGCCACGCTACCCGCCAGCAGCGCCGTGTTCCGGACCACCAAGAACGTGCGCGGGCGCAGCACCAGATCCCACACGTCGGCGCCAGCCTCCGACGCCCGCACCACCAGATACAGCAGCGGCATCATCATGCCGAGCGCGACCAGGGCCGCCGGCAGCCAGACGATGGCCGGTGGCCGCTGGCGACCGGTCCGACGACGAACCGGTCGCCACGCGGGCCAGGCGTGCTCCATTCCAGCCCGGCCGAAGCCGCGCCAAATGACCGGACGCTCCATGCGGGATCGAAGCGTAAGCACGCACCCTCCTATCGGATCGGGCATGGCCAGCGGGCGACGAGCCGAGCGGCGGATTTTCAGGGAGGCCCGCTCAGCTCGCTGCCCACCGGCGGCTAAATGATCCCCACCTCCGCCAGCAGGGCCAGCGTACCCTGAAGGTCGTTGAGGTCGCTGAGGTCGATCTCCGGGCTGGGCAGATCCTCAAGCGGGGTCAGACCTTCGGCGAGTTCAACACCCGGAATCACGGGGTACTCAAAGGTCTCCTCGGCGAAGTATTCCTGCGCCTCGGACTTGAGCAGGAAGTCCACCATCGCCAGCGCCTGCTCAGGGTTGTCGGCATCCTCAAGGACACCCACCCCGGCTACGTTGATCAGCGACCCGGGATCGCCTTCAGCGAAGAAGTGGTTCGCCAGCGGATAGGTCTTCTTGTCCCGCTCCTGAATCTCGTACAGGTAGTAGTGGTTGACCAGCCCGACCGGGAACTCACCGGCCGCGACCGCCCGAACAATCGGACCGTTGCCATCGAAGGTCTTCGGCTCGTTCGCCTTCACCCCTTCTAGCCACTCGCGCGCCGCGTCCTCGCCCTCCAGCACCCGCAGCGCGGTCACGAACGCCTGGAACGAGCCGTTGGTCGGGGCCCAGCCCAGCTTGCCCCTCCACTTGGGGTCCGTGAACTCAAGGACGGAGGTGGGCAGGTCCTCCTCGGTGATCATCTCTGTGTTGTAGACCGCGACCCGAGCCCGCGCGGATGTCCCGATCCAGACGCCATCCGGGGACCGGAAGCGGGGCTCGACCCGATCCAGGATCTCCTGCGGCAGCGGTGCCAGGCGCCCCTCCTTGGCCAGCGCGCCGAGCGCGCCGGCATCCTGGCTGAAGAAGAGGCTCGCCGGGGTGTTGTTCCCCTCGTCCAGGATCGTCGCCGCCAACTCGCCGGTGTCGCCGTACCGCACCTCGGCGTCCACGCCCGTCGCTGCCTCGAACCGCGGGATCAGGGGACCGATCAAGTTCTCGTTCCGGCCAGAGTAGACCGTCAATTCCCCGGCGGAGCCGACCGGCGTCCCTCCCACGATCGGGGTCGCCTCGTACTCGACGATCTCCGTCCCTTCCGCCTCAGGATCTGGCTCCGCCTCGGGAGTCTGCTCCTGCGCGGCTAGGCTCCGTACGCCGTACCCCGCTAGGGCCAGCGCTCCTGCGCCCGCAGCCGCCAGGCGCACAAGACGACGGCGAGTCAACGCCGGCTCCCCATCGCCGGATTCTGGCGCACCACTCCACACATCCGGCTCCCGGTCCCACGTCATGCTGCTTGCCCTTCCTACACGTACCGCTCGATCGCTAATTCCGATCAACTAGGTCGGAATTCTCACGTACGCTACTCGCACCGTTCCGGCCTGTCAAGACCGACGCGGCAGCCCTGCCAGGTCGCCCCTTAGCGTTCAACCACCGGGATCCCCATAGGACGCTCCTCGTCGCCAGCGTCCCCGTCGTCCACCCACCCAAGCCACCGGGTCACCTCGGCAACAGGCACACGACCACGCTCCGGGACCACCGCGTCCGGGTAGCCGACGTAGACGAACCCGAGCAGGTAAGCAGTCGGCGCCAAGCCAAAGAAGGCCTTGACGGCCGGGTCGTAGGCGGGCGCCCCCGTCCGCCAGATTGCCGCCAGGCCAAGCGCATGCGCCGCGAGCAACATGTTCTGCACGGCGGCAGCTCCCGCCGTGACCTCCTCGATCTCGACCACCTTCGGCCCGACGACAGGCTCGACGGCGACCGCGATCACCACCGGCGCCCGGAGCGGCTTGGCCGCGGTCTTGGCCGCAATCTGCGCTTGGCCCTCCCGGAGGTGGCGAGCCGCCAGCACCTCGCCCAGGTCCCGCCGCGCGTCACCCGCCACCACGAAGAAGCGCCACGGCTCGGTCAGGCGGTGGTTCGGCGCCCAGATCCCCGCCTCGATGATCTGCTCAATCGCTTCCCGGGGTGGTTGCTCCGGCCGAACCTTGCCGATGCTGCGGCGGGTGCGGATCGCCTCCATCACCCCCATCCGAGGCTCGCTGCCAACCACCAGTTCCCGCATCACCCCGCTCGTCATCCATTCCCCCACGGTTTGGCCTTCGGGGCATCCACCCTTGCTGGTCCAACGCACTCCGGATGCTCGCCGGGTGCCATCCTACCTACCGTCCGCGGATCAAGCCGGACCGAGAAAGCCGACCGATTTCGTCGGATTTATGCTACCGAGCGTCGCCGCGGACTGTCAACCAAGGCCTCAGACCAGGACCTCATTCGACGAGGGAAAACTTGCCGCCTGACCAGAGGAAACAATTCCGATTCCATAGTGCTGTACCACCGGCATCACTGCGGCGCTCTTGGACGGCATCCTCCTTACCGTTCAGCGAAGCCCCACGGATCTCCTTCGTTGCCCACCTAACCGTCTATCAATCGCGCCTGTGCTATCGTCTCTCTAGGTTCACCACCACATCCTGCATCACCGCCTGCGGGGAACTCCCGCCGCAGGGGAAAGGGCATTGTCCCATGACTAAGAAGCCCAACCTTCCGAAGGCCAATCTTTCCAGCGTCAACATGACTGGCGACGATCTGACCGATGCAGACCTCGAAGGGGCCAACCTCGGTCACGCAACGTTGCGGGACACCAACTTGGAGCGCGCCAACCTGACGGCTGCCGACCTCAACCACGATGATCTCACCCGCGCAAACCTGCGTGGCGCCAAACTGCCGGCCGCTAATCTTCCCGATGCCCGCCTCGGTGGCGCGGACCTGGCCGGCGCCGATCTCTCCGGAGCAACCCTTCACCGGGCAGATCTCCGTGGCGCCAACCTCTCCGATGCCGACCTCTCACGCGCCGACTTCGCCGACGCCAATCTCGAAGGGGCCAACCCCGAGGCGGCACGATCCGTCGCCGGTGCCCGGTTCCGCAGCACCAAAGGTCTCACCTCGGAGCAGCGGGAGGCCGTCGCCGATAAATGGGCTGTAGTCGACGACGCCGAGCCGGACGGCCGCTAGCCGGCCATCTCCCTGTCGACAGCCCACCCGATCCCGGATAGGGCGGCCACCGTCCGATCCCCTCCGCCTGGCCGCTTTACCTCCTGGCCTCCGTCGCCAGCGCCTCCTCCCCGGTCCCCCGGGGAGGGAAGTGGGCGTCCCAGACCTCTGCCGGCACCATGCGCCGCACCCACCGCAGCACCAGCGGCACCAGGACCACCTCGTCGGCGTGGCCCAGCAAGGGGATGAAGTCCGGAATCAGGTCGATCGGGCTGACGAGGTAGACGACCAGCCCAATCAGGAGCCACCGCGCCCGGCATGGTGTCCTCGGATCAGCCGCCAGACGGCGCAATCGTCCAGGTAGGCGAGCCAAATCGGCCGCGTGCTCGCGCACGGATGCGCCATCGCCGCGACCCCTCCGAGCCCAGACCACGACCCCCGCGGCCAAGAGGGCGCAAACGGCAATCACGAGAATCGCATCGCGCAAGGTCATGGTGATGCCGATGCCTCCCTATGCCGCCGTCGATCCCGTACCGGCCGCATTGCCGCAGCCAATCTTCCTCCGGTTCTTGCCCGTGCGAGCTGTTTCCATCCAGAGGGACTGGACAGCACACAATACGCCGTTAATCCTGCGTTGATCCCACGTTCATGCCGTGCGGAAACGGAGCCCGTAGCATAAGATGACGCCCCTCGGGAATGCGCTCGTACTACCCGGGGGCCGGCCACGATGTCGTGGCCGCGACACGACAAAGCGAACGAGCGAGGAGGAGTTGCCATGGTCACCATCGAGTACGAAGGCGACAAGGCGAAGGTCTACTCCGATGCCGGTCGCGGCGAGACATTCGCCGAGGTCCTCGCCCGTCGCATCAGCCGGCGCAACCTCCTCAAGACGAGCGCGGCCACGACGGCGCTCGTCTTGGCTGCCCCAAGCCGGGCCACGCCAGGAAACGCTGCCACGCAGGACGCCACTCCGACGGTGAAGCTTGGCTTCGAGGCGATCGAAGGCAGCACCGCGGACGAAATTGTCGTCGCCGCCGGGCACAGCGCCCTCCCCTTCCTCAAGTGGGGTGACCCGATCTTCGCCGACGCGCCCGACTTCGATCTGGAGAACCAGACCGCCGAGTCCCAGGCGAAGCAGTTCGGCTACAACTGCGACTGGCTTGCTTTTCTTCCCCTACCCATCGGCTCGGACGCGTCCGACAACGGGCTGCTGGTCGCCAACCACGAATTCACCAACCCTGAGCTGATGTTTCCCGGTTACCTGACCGCAAACCCGGAATTCAAACCGCCGCAGTCCGACGACGCTCCGCCCGATGTTCCCGAGTTCCTGGTCAATCCGACCCAAAACATCGTTGATGTCGAACTAGAAGCTCACGGTCTTAGCGTCGTCAAGATCAAGCGGGGTGAGGACGGTCAGTGGACCGTGGTACGCGACTCTCAGTACAACCGGCGCGTCACCGCGACGACCCCGATGACGCTCTCCGGTCCTGCCGCCGGCAGCGATTTGATGAAGACCTCTGACGACCCGGACGGCATGAACGTGCTCGGCACCCTCAATAACTGCGCCGGCGGGATCACGCCCTGGGGTACCGTTGTCTCAGGCGAGGAGAACTTTCAGCAATACTTCGCCAACCTGGGCCAACTCGCCGAGGACGACCCAGTCCGCCTTGCGCACGACCGCTTCGGCGTCAGTGAAGGAGCCTCGGAGCGCCAGTGGGAGAACTTTTACGACCGGTTTGACCTTACCAAAGAGCCCAACGAACCCTTCCGCTTCGGCTGGGGCGTCGAATTCGACCCGTACGACCCCGAATCGAAACCGAAGAAGCGCACCGCCCTTGGGCGCAACAAGCACGAGGGGCACACCTCCTTCGTTGCCCCGGGTGGCCAGGTCGCTATCTACTCCGGTGACGACGAGCGATTCGAATACGCGTACAAGTTCGTCACCACAGGCACCTACGACCCGGACAACCGTGACGCGAACATGGATCTCCTCGACGAAGGCACACTCCACGTTGCCAAGTTCAACGACGATGGCAGCGGCGAGTGGCTCCCCCTTGTCTACGGCGAGGGCGAGTTGACCGAAGCCAACGGCTTCGCCTCCCAGGCGGACGTGCTGATCAACACCCGCTTCGCCGCCGATGCCCTTGGCGCAACCAAGATGGACCGGCCCGAGGACTTCGAGACCAACCCCGTCACCGGCAAGGTCTACCTGGTCTGCACCAACAACAGCCGGCGCACCCTCGACGAGACGACCAAGGCGAACCCGCGGCCAGAGAACCTGCACGGGCACATCATCGAGATCACCGAGGATGGCAACGACCACGCCGCCACCTCGTTCACCTGGGAAATGTTTCTCCTGGCCGGTGACCCATCCCAGGGCTCGACCTACTATGGTGGGTTCGCAACCGACGAGGTGAGCCCCATCTCGGCGCCAGACAACCTCACCTTCGACCTCGACGGCAACATCTGGATTTCGACCGACGGCAATCAACTCGCCATCAATGACGGTCTCTTCGCCGCTCCAACCGAGGGTGAGGAGCGAGGCTACGTCCGTCAGTTCTTCAGCAGCGTCCCAGGCGCCGAGGTCTCCGGCCCGATCTTTACACCAGACAACTCGTCGCTCTTCGTCTCGGTCCAGCACCCCGGCGAGGGCGGCACATTCGAAGAGTCTGAGAGCCACTGGCCGGACGGCGGTAACAATCCGCCCAAGCCAACCGTCGTCGTGATTCAAGCCGTGGACTCCACGGCCCGCGTCGGCATTTCCCGCTAACGTATCCCGAAATTCGCTCCCCACTGGAGCGACCTGCGAGGGCGAGGTCGTGGACAACCAGGGCCTCGCCCCTACCCTCACCGGAAGTGGTCGAAGGCGCCCGCCTGCACCGGCGCCTCCACCCCATCCAATCCCCGCATCACCAGCAGTGGCTCCTCAACCCGGCGCCTCGTGATCTCGCCAATTGCGGTGACGGTCGCTCCGATCTCCCCTCCCTCGCGCTGAATCGTCGCAAGGGCGTCGGACGGGACGGTGAAGAGCAACTCGTAGTCCTCACCGCCGCGCGTTGCCAGATCCAACCAGTCATCCGGGAAGAGTGCCTGCACCGCCGCCGCGACTGGGATCGCGGCGGCGTCCAGCCGCCCCCCCACGCCACTCGCGGTCAGCAGCTTTGGAAGATCCCCCAGCAGACCGTCACTCACATCCATGGCAGCGGTCGCTCCATGCGCCAGAAGCACCTCGCCAAGGGCCAGCCGGGGCTCTGGACGAAGGTGGGCCTCAATCAGCGTCGAGGCGGTTGCCGCGCGGCGCAGTGGGCTGCCTTCCGATTCACCAAGCACGCGAAGACCGGCCGCTGAAGCCCCCAGCGTGCCGCTTACCGCGATCACGTCGCCAGGTCGGGCACCCGCCCGGGTCAGCGCCCGACCTCCTCGAGTCTCGCCAATCGCGGTGACGTGGATATTCACCGCCGTGTGTGAGGCGACGATGTCGCCACCGACGATCAGCAATCCCGCCCGCGCTGCCAGGGCCCCGATACCCGTGTAGAGCGTGGTCAGATCCACGACCCGCTCCGTCCCACGCAGCCCCAGCGTCAGGGTCGCCAGCCGGCCGGCGGCACCCATCGCGGCCAGGTCTGAGAGGTTCACGACCAGTGCCTTGTGCCCAAGGCTTGCCCAATCCGTCCATCCCGGGTCCAGCCGAAAGTGAACGCCCTCAACGAGACCGTCAGCGGTGAGTACCAGTGCCTCACCCGGCGTCGGTCGCCAGATCGCCGCGTCATCGCCGATGCCGAGCGCGAGAGCGGGGCCAGTAGTTGTCTCAGATGGCAGCGCACCATGCAGCGCCGCAATCAGCCCGAATTCCCCGACCTCCCGCACCGTGCGGTTATCCATGTCGCCACTCATCCAGCCGCATCCCGATACGCCGCCATGGTCAGTGCCGCCGTCTGTTCCCAGGAGAAGCGCTTCGCCCGCTCCAGTCCCCTCTTCCGCAGATCCGCCCCAATCGCGGGATCCCCCAGCACCCGGCGCATCGCCTCAGCCAGCGCCATCTCGTCCGTCGGTGGCACGGTCAGACCAGCATCTCCGACGACCTCCGGCAGCGAGGAGACATCGGAGGTGATTACCGGGGTCCCGCAGGCCATCGCCTCCAAGGGTGGCAGCCCGAATCCCTCGTAGAGCGATGGGTAGACGAAGAGATCGGCGGCGCTGTACCAGGCGGGCAGGGCCTCCGCGTCAACGTACCCCGTAAATCGCAGCCGGTCCCCGAGGTCTAACCGGCGCCGGGTCTCATGGATCTCGTCCGTCATCCACCCCTCTGGACCGGCCAGCACCAAGTCGTGTGGCATTTCGGCCGCGATCCTGGCGAAGGCCCGCAGAAGCGTCGGCAAATTCTTCCGTGGTTCCAGAGTGCCGACGGAGAGCACAAACGGGCGGACAATCCCCTGCTCTCCGAGGAAGACCTCGAGCGCCTCCCCAGTCACCGGCCGAAAACTCCGGTCAGCTGCCAGTGGGGTGACCGCAATCTGTTCCGGTGGCACCCCCAGCAACTCAACGATGTCCCGCTTGGTGCTCTCCGACACGGCGAGCACCCGGGAGGCCCGCCGCACCGAAGCGCGAGTCAGCGCCGCGAAATAGCGGCGCCGGCCGGTCGGAAGACGGTCCGGCAGCCGCAGGTAGGCTAAGTCGTGGACGGTGACCACGGTGGCGCAGGGCGCGAGAAGGGGGGCAACGTTGACCGGGCCGTGCAGGACATCGACGCGATTGCGCCGGGCCAGACCGGGCAGCACTGTTTGCTCCCACAGCGCGCGGCCGGTGGGTCGCTCGGTCGGACTGGGCGGACCACGCCGGTCCCATCGAGGGTCGAACCAGGGCTGCGCAGCCGCGTCGGTGCCCGCGTAAACAACCAATGAGTCGTCCGCCGCAAGCGAAGTCGAGAGCGCCGCCAGCAGGCGTTCGATGTACCGGCTGACCCCGGTCCTCCGGTAACCCGGCCGCGTCGAAAGCAGGTGAGCCTGAACGCCAATCCGCACGAGCCCTACTTTCCCGCCGCGACAGCAACCGCGGCACCGTGAGCGTTCGCTCTCAGGACCCGCCCGTCCGGTGCCGGCATCCCGGGCAGGAATCGCGGCACAGCCGGCCGGTCTGCAGCAGTCATCTGGCCGTTCGCAGGACAGGGGCTCCGCCCCGTCGGATTCTCGGGCGATACGGAAACCGCTGGCCAGTCCCACCAGTGCATACCGGGATTATCCGGCTACCTAGAACAGGGGGCAACGACTCGGCGCTCCCACCCGCATCGCCTCGTTGTAGCGAGCAGACGGTCGACTCACGGCAGGATTACGTAGGCTGGAGTCGTGGCGTGATCCTAGAGTGTCGACGGCCCGGGAAGGCGCCCATCCCGCCGGCACCTTGCACCAAGGAGGAGACCTGATGCATCCCCGACGCATTGAACCGCTGCCCGGACAGGAGTCCGTTTGGGACTACCCTCGTCCGCCCCGCGTGGAGGACACTCCTCGTCACATCGAGATCGTCTTCAATGACCGGGTCATCGTCGACACCCGGCGCGCGAAACGCGTGCTGGAGACCAGCCACCCTCCGGTCTACTACGTCCCACCCGAGGAGATCCTCGAAGGAGCGCTGGTCGCCACTACTCGCCGCTCCGTCTGCGAGTGGAAGGGCGCCGCCACCTACTACTCCGTCATCGCCGGAGACGCGATCGCCGAGGACGCCGCCTGGAGCTACCTCGCTCCCACCCTGAGCTTCGCCCCCATCCGCGGCTACGTCGCCTTCTACCCAAGCCGCATGGACGCCTGCCTCATAGATGGCGTCCCCGTTCATGCCCAGCCCGGCGACTTCTACGTCGGCTGGATTACCCCGGACCTGGTCGGCCCCTTCAAAGGCGATCCCGGCACGCGGGGCTGGTAGCCCGGCCCTGATGAAATTGCCGTCTCCCGGTCCCGCGTCACGGAACCAGGCCGGCGCTCCACCCGTGCATCGGCCTAATGCGCGGGCCGGCCATCAACCATCCGCCTAAGGTCCCATCGCCCCGGCGTCCTCCGTCGCGGGTCCGCGTGGATCCGAGCACGACGACGCGGCGCCTCACGCCGGAAAGACTCATGACCAAACTAGCGACAGAATGAGCCGCTAACACGACGGAGCCGGGACCACGTACGCGGTCTCGGCTCCATCCGGTCGAGGTCAGGTGGGTCACGAGGTGCGACGCCGCTTCACACTGCCGACTCGCGCCGCTCCGCTCGTGGCCCCTTGATGACGCCAATGGCCTTCAAGTCTTTGTCGACCAGCATCAACCCCTCCCCCCGCGTAGTGCCCGCGTAGTGATGGAGAAGGCCAAAAGGCTGCCCGCGCCGAGCACGCCCCGTAGGAGATCGTCGATTCGAGCTTCCATCAGACGCATAGTCTCTGAACGATCCGCAATCCCCCGCAGCGCCTCGCAGTCTGTTGAAGTCGTGTCCGCCCTAATCCACGTAATCCTTAGGTTGTTCGCCGCTCATCCTCCCCCTTCCCAGAACCGCAACCAGATCGCCGGGGTCGGCCGTATCACTCACCGGGCGTCGCTTGAATCATGCAAGACCCTGTCTTAGCGGACGCCGATGGGTGTGGAGCTTGTGCTGGAACGACTACGGCGTCTGGACGCCCGCCAGGGACCGGAGGCATCAAACTTGGTGGCACCAGCCTTAGCAATCGCCGGAGCGGTCGTAACCGAATCGACAGGAATCACGCGAGCGCCCGTTCTGGTGGGGGGCTGGAACGGACGGAGGGATCGTCATACGAGGGGTTGAAGGGACCCGCGATCTCATCGAAGGAGCGCGAGTCGCTGGAGAACCAGGAGCCGTCGTCACGGGTGTTGCAGTCCCGCGGGGCATCCGTTCCCCGCAGGGCATGACCCGGACAACACCTACGTCGCGTCGGACTCAGAGCGTCGGGCGACGCCGAGCCACCATGAGCCCGAACAGCACAGCCCCGGCGGTGAGATACGCCAGCAGCGACACGGTGCCCGGGATCGCGACCGCGACCCCAGTCCCGACGCCCTTCGACGAAGCCGCTGCAGCGCCCACCGGCGTGGCCACGAGGAGCGCCAGGGTCAAGAGGGGAAGGATCAAGATGGAGGGCAGGATGCGTCGCGTGGTCACCGTGAGCCTCCTAGGCAGGTCTACGTGAGGATCTATCGTGGTTT
>JADDPH010000015.1 GCA_016781925.1 Sphaerobacteraceae bacterium
GGCCCTCCCGCCTCGACCGTCACCGTGCCCGCGTCGTTGTTCTGGATCGCACCGTCGGTGAAGACGCCATCGTCACCTTCCACCTCGTCCAGTCCTCTCGACGAGTACCCGGAGAACCTTTCATGAGACCGCCCATGGGCCGTTCGGACCCGCCGCTTCATCCGGGATATCTGGCAATCGCCGGCCAGCGTCCCGCGGCGCATTCCGTCTTGCGGTTCTCGCTCTGCGCCGGGGCGATTGGAGGAGCGCGGTTGCTCCGTACTGGTGAGATATCGCTCCGTTCCGGCGACGCTGCAGGAGGCACGACATAGGGGATGGTTCTGTCCGAGAAGGAGTCGCTTGACGGCCGTCACCGTAAGTCATGAACAGGTGGTGGGTGGAGGAAAGCGCGACCGCCCACCTAAGCACCTCGCCCGCATCGCGCCTGGCGTCAACGAGGTGGTCCAGCTTCTCATTCCTCCGGTCCTGTAGCATGGTTGGTCAGCGTCGTCGACCAGGTCTCGGGCCCCTGATAGGTCTCCCCGGTGCCGCACGGAGAGGCCAACTCAGAGTAGGCTGTCACCTGACCTGGAACCACGCGGTGAGAGCGTCGTAGCGAGCGTTACTGCTCAGAGCACGCCTCTCGAAGCAGGTAGGTAACAATCGAGGGCAAGAGCCTGTGTAGGCATTTCCAGAGGACGTTGTGGTTGAACTGCCGTACCCTCACCCGTGCCGAGGACTCTAGGCGCATGGGAGAGAACGTGTCAACCGAACCGCTGGGCAGCTCGAGCGCCGGCATTAGCGATGCGGACGGGCGGAAAGAAGGAGTCCGCGGCGGGCGAATTGCGAAGCGGTGCCGAGCGGCGCCTAGGTCGGTGCTGCTTGGCACCAAGAACCGGCAGACGGAGCAATGGACCCTCGGATTTGTTGCACCGTGTTAGGGGGCTTGACGCAGTGAGGTTTCGGCAGCTATTGCCGACTTTGGCCACGACGCTTACGCTCACCTCCGGTCTGGTGGCGATGGAAGCGGCGCGGGCCGGTAGTTGGGACGTGAGTCTCGGGCTGATCCTCTTGGCCATGGTTGCTGATGGGGTCGACGGTCCGCTGGCCCGGCGACTTGGGGCGACAAGCACGCTGGGCGAGCAACTCGACTCCCTCGCCGACGTCATTGCGTTCGCGGTCGCTCCCGCCTTCCTCTTTTCGACCTACTATGTCGGCACGGCCACTCCGGTGCGACTTGGAGTTGCCCTCGCCTTCGTTCTAGCCGGTGCTTTCCGGCTGGCGCGCTTTCACGCGCAGCCCATTCGTGGAGCGTTCTCCGGCCTGCCCACTACCGTAGCCGGCCCGCTCCTTGGCGTCACGGTGGCAGGACCATTTGGCGTAGGCGTGCGGGAAGCGGGTGCGGTCGGTCTTGGGCTCGCCGCGCTGATGGTCTGCCACCACCCCTTCCCGACGTTGGCCCGGTCCCCGCGTTGGTTCCTGCCGGCGATCATCGCGGCGCTCCTGCCGGTCGGACTCTGGCCCCAAATTGAGACCCTCGCCATCGTCGTCGCCGTCACTCTCGGGGCCTACGTGCTATGGAGTCTCATCATCCAGATCGTGAATGACGATGGGCCGGGCACTGATGTCGAAGAGGTGAGGCGCGTTGTCGGACGACTCCCCTAACGCCCCTGCACCTCGGTCATCAGCCGGCGCCTTCCTCAAGGCCTTTCTCCAGGCTCGCCGAACGGTTGGTGCGGTGGCGCCAACGAGCCGTGGCGTGGCACGGCGCATTGCCCGCCTATCAGGGATGGAGGCGGCCCGCACCGTGGCTGAACTTGGCCCGGGGACCGGCGCCATCACCCGGGAACTCCTCGCGGCGTTGCCCGACGACGGGCGGCTGTGGGCGTTCGAGGTCTACCCACCGTTCGTTCAGCACCTGCGAGCGACCATCGACGACCCGCGCCTCACGGTAGTGCCCGAGTCGGCGGAGGCGATCGCCGAGATTCGCGCGGCGCAGGGGTTGCCCGGGTTCGACGCGATCGTGTCCGCGGTGCCCTTCAGCCTGATGGAACCGGCTCAGACGACGGAGATCCTGCGGGCGGCGGCGCGGACGCTGCACCCGGACGGTGTCTTCGTGGCGCTGCAATATCATCCTCGGTACCTCGCGCCCCTCCTGCGCGCGGAATTCACCGTCGTCAAACGAGAGGTCTACCCGTGGAACATCCCCCCCGCGCTCCTGTTGCGGGCGCACGGTCCCCGAGAAACCGCCTGAGCGACCCGCGCTGGCGCCTTCTCTCCGAGGGCCGCACCGTGCTGATCGTGCTCCTCGCGGTTGGGCTGCCGGTGGCGCTGGCCATCCCACCAACGATCCCGCTCGTGCTCTTCGCCGCCGTCGCCACCGCGCTCACCTTCCGCGATCCCGAGCGTCCGGTCGTGGTGCGACCCGGGACGGCGCTGGCGCCGGCGGATGGACGCGTCATCCACGTAGGTCCCGTTTGGGATGACTTTTGCCAGGCCGAGCTCACCGAGATCGCGATCTTCCTTGCCTTGTGGGATGTCCACATTCAACGTGCTCCCATGGACGGAGAGGTCGTGGCTCAGCGCCGGCGACCTGGGGGCTACCGCTCCGCAATGACCCGAGCGGCAACTCACGGGAACAACCGGCTCGCGACCTACCTCATGACCTCGCACGGTCCCTGTGTCGTCTCCCAGATCAGTGGGCTGATCGCTCGCCGGATCGTGACCTGGGCTCCCGAAGGAACCGAATTGGCCCAGGGCGAGCGACTGGGCATGATCAAGTTTGGGTCCCAGGTCACCCTCCGCCTGCCGACAACGGCAAATGTCTTGGTGAATGTCGGCGACAAGGTTCGCGCCGGCATCACGCCCGTCGCCGAACTCCCGGACGCTGAAACACCGGCCTAGCCGTGGTCGGGGCACAGGAAAGATGGGAGCGGGTTCAATTGACGCTCTCTAGCGCTCCCCCCTAGACTCCCCGTCCAGCGACCTACGCGCTCACATAGAGGTCAAGAAAGGGAACACACCGTGGTCTCGCCCAACGGGCGCACCGACAGGAGTCCGGCCCGCGGTTTTGCCAGCCGAGCCGTCCATGCCGGGGAGCGCGCGCCAAAACCGGATTTCACCCCCACCGTCACCCCGATCTACCCTACCTCATCCTTCTTCTACGACGAGACCGAGACGCTTGACGCAGTCTTCGGCAACGAGCGCGAGGGGTACGTTTACACCCGCTACGGCAACCCGACAACCCGCGCTCTGGAGACCGCGGTCGCCTCGCTGGAGGGCGCCGAGGACGCCGTCGCCTACGCCTCCGGGATGGCTGCCATCCACGCCGCCATCCTGCACGAGGTGCAGGCGGGATCGCGGGTCGTCGCCGCGAGGGATGTCTACGGCGCAACCTATGCTGTGCTCACCAAACTTTTCGCGCAGCTCGGCGTCCAGACGACGTTCGTCGACATCTTGGATCTGGATGCTTTGGCGACGACGATCCAGGAGGTCAAGCCGGACCTCGTCGCGTTCGAGACGATCTCGAACCCACTCCTACGCGTCCCGGACATCGCAGCGATCGCAGCGCTGGTGCACGGCCAGGGCGTGCGGTTGATGGTGGACAACACCTTCGCGTCGCCCTACCTGGTCAACCCTATCCGGCACGGCGCCGATGTTGTCGTGCACTCCACCACCAAGTACCTGGGCGGACACGGCGACGTGACGGGCGGCGTGATCGCGACAACTCGTGAGCGGGCGGCAGCCCTGCGCGAGCAATCAAAGCTGACCGGCCCCACCCTTGGCCCCTTCGAGGCATGGCTGACCCTGCGGGGCATCAAGACCCTTCCCCTGCGGGTCCGCCGGCAGAGTGAGAGCGCCGCGCGGGTCGCCACGTGGCTGGCCGACCACCCGGCCATCGCGAAGGTTAATTACCCAGGACAGTCCGATCTCGGTGCCGCGGCGAACGTCTTCAATGACGAGCTGCGCGGGGGAATGGTCTCGTTTGAGGTCGCGGGAGCGGGGCAAGCGGAAATCTTCCGGTTCTTCCAGGCGCTGCGCCTCTGCGTGCCGGCCACCACCCTGGGCGATGTCTACACCCTGGTTCTCCACCCGGCAATGTCGTCCCACCGGGCACTCACGCCGGAGCAACGGGCCGAGGTGGGCATCGCTGACGGCCTGGTCCGCCTCTCGGTGGGAATCGAGGACGTCGAGGACATCACCGCCGACCTGGACCAAGCGCTCCGCGCCGCCAACCCGCAGGTATTCGCCGCCGGTTCGGGGTCGTCTTCCGACCGGCACGGTTAAGCTCTCACGTTCGACCCGCCATGCGCATCGGTCGGTGTCGGCCGACGGCTCACCAGTTCAGCAACAGGAGTCTGTGGGTGATTGCCAGCACAACGATAGACCCGAAGGTGGACCACCTGCGGAAGCGTCTTCCTGCCGTGGCTCGCACAGGTTACTTCAACGTGGGAACGAACGGCCCACTGCCAGTGGAGGCGCATGACGCGCTGGCCGAGGCCACTCTCAGGGAGCTGTACGAGGGACGGATCGTGCCGGGCGTCTACGAGGGCAACCGGGTACGCAACGCTCGGGTCCGAGCGGTCATCGCCGGGATGTTCGGGGCTGACCCGCTGGAGATTGGCCTGACTCACAGCACCGGCGAAGGGCTGAACACCGCCCTCTTCGGCCTCAACTGGCGTCGTGACGACGAGATCCTGACGACCAACCTCGAACACCCTGCCCTCTTCGCCCCACTTGGTCTCCTGGCTCATCGCTTCGGCGTTGTCGTGCGCTACGCCGACATTGGGACCGGGGGCGGGGACGTGGTGGGCGCCCTGGAAGCGATGGTCACGCCGCGGACGCGGGTGATCGCGCTCTCCCACGTGATGTGGTCGTCCGGGGCGGTGATCCCGCTGGCCGACGTGGCCGAGATGGCTCATCGCCACGGCGTCATGGTCGTCGCCGACGCGGCTCAGGCGGCGGGCCAAGTTCCTATTGACCTCCATGCGCTCGGCGTCGATGCGTATGCGATGGCAGGACAGAAGTGGCTCTGCGGCCCGGAGGGCACCGGAGCGCTCTACGTTCGCATGGAGCGACTCGCTGACATCCGCCCGACGAATATCCGCTACGCCCAGGTGGACCCAAGTGGTTACGTGATGCCGGTCGCCGGGGCAAACCGCTACGAGATCGGCGAGTTCTACGGGCCGGCCATCCTCGCTCAAGAGGCCGCCCTCCTCTTCCTCCGGGACACGGTGGGCCTGGATTGGCTCTACAACCGTGTCGCAATGCTCGGACAGCGATGCTGGGAATCCCTGGAGCGCCTGGACGGCGTCACGGTCACCACCCCGAAGCACGCGATGGCGGGGCTGGTCTGCTTCGAAACGGAAGGCGTGACGCCGCAAGACATGGCCGCCCGGCTGTACGAGCGGAATATCACGATCCGCTACGTAGCCTACCCACCCGGTCCCTCCGTTGCTCGGGTCGCCTGCGGCTGGTGGAACACGGAAGAGGAGATCGACACCCTGGCCGCCGCGGTCGCTGAGATCGCCTCCGAAGCGCGGTAGGCGTCGAGACCGCGAGCCAGTCCCGCAAGGGTGGTTAGGAGCGAAAGTAGACCGAGATGGAGACGACGGACAACGGTCGCCCACTCTGGCCCGCCGGTCACCGTGCCGCGCTCTGCCTGAGCTTCAATGTCGACGGGCCGTACGGCGAGGCCAACAGCCGAGGCGAGCAGGAGACCTACTGGGTCTCCCAGACCGCGTACGACGCCACGGGCACCGAGCGTCTGTTGGATCTCTTGGCCGACACCGGGGTGCCGGCGACGTTCTGCTGGGTGGGCCGAGTGGCCGAGGAGCGACCTGACCTCGTGCGAAGGGCCGTGGCCGAGGGGCACGAGATCGCGCTCCACACCTGGGACCATCGGCCCTACAATCGTCTCCCCGATGATGAGCAGCGAGACGATATGCGCCGCACTCTCGATGCGCTGACGGCCATCGCCGGCAGCCCACCGGTCGGCCACAAGACAGCGGGCTGGCGCTACAACGCCGCGACGCATGCGATCGCCCAGGAGATGGGTCTGAGCTGGGTCATGGACGAGCCCGGCGGCGACCTTCCGTACGTGATTCGGCCAGAGGCAACAGGCCCGCCGCTGGTCCAGCTCCCGCCCTCGCGCTTCTTCGACGATTACACCTATTTCATGGACCAGATGTTGACGCCTCAACAGACATTCGAGTGCTGGCGGGAGGACTTGGACGTGTTGCGGGCGGAGGGCAAGCTGATGTGCCTCACCCTGCACCCCTTCGTCTCTGGTCGGCCCGGTCCCTCCAGAGCGGTTGCCCGCCTGATCGACCACGCGATCGACGCCGGCGATATCTGGATTACCCGTGCCGATCACCTCGCCCGGTGGTGGCTGGAGCGGGAGGCATAGCCGCCGCGCGCTCCGTCTGGGTCCCTCTGCGAACATCCCGAGCAGGGGCTGAAGGACTCCGGTCACCTGACAGCCGGACCGATGCGCTTTCCTACCTCCGCATGACAATGCAAGGAGACTGAATGCCTGCCGACCTAATCTTCGTGAACGGCCCCATCATCACGGTCGATGATACCCATCCGACGGCAGAAGCGATTGCCGTTCTTGGCAAGAGGATCGTTCGAGTTGGCAGCGATGCCGAGGTGCGGGCCGAGGCTGGCCCGGCGACCCGCATCATCGATCTCGGCGGTCGCGCCCTTCTGCCCGGCTTCAACGACAACCACACTCACCCAATGGCCTTCGGTGAATCACTCTCCAGTATCGACGCTACTCCCGAGGCCGCTCCGACCCTCGCCGCCCTCCAGGACGCATTTCGTCGCGCCGCCGCCCAGCCCCCCGGCTCGGGCGCGCTCGGGGACGCGGGTGACGGGTGGCTGCAGGCGCGGGGCTACGACGACACGCGGCTCGATGTCCACCGCCACCCCACCCGCTACGACCTCGACGAGGCGACCGGGAACCGGCCCGCCGTCCTCGTCCGTACCTGTGGCCACCTCGCCGTCGCCAACTCTGCAGCCCTGGCCCGGGCGGGTGTCACCCGCACCACAACAGATCCCGTCGGCGGCCAGGTGGACCGGGACGAGAGCGGCGAACCCACCGGTCTCCTCCGGGAGACGGCCATGGGCCTCGTTCGGTCCCTCGTGCCACGGCCGACGCGAGCCCGGATCAAGGCCCACCTCCGCGCCGCGGGCGCCCGCTTCCTCGCCTACGGCATCACCAGCGTCGGCGAAGCCGCCATCCGTACTTCGGACGAGATGGCCGCCTACCAGGAGTTAGCCCGCGACGGTGAGCTGCCGATGCGGGTCTTCATGATGATGCTGATTGACGACACGCTGGAGCCGCTCGCCAAGCTGGGTCTTCAAACCGGCTTCGGCAACGACTGGCTGCGGATTGGTCCAGCCAAGCTGTTCCAGGATGGGTCCGGCGGCGGCCGCACCGCGGCGATGTTTGTCGACTACCGCAACGATCCCGGCAACCGTGGCATCACTATCTACGATCAAGAAGGACTGGATGACCGCTTCGCTCGTGCCCACCGGGCCGGCTTTCAACTCGCCGCACACGCCATCGGCGATCGCGCCATCACGATGATCCTCGATGCCTACGAGCGCGCGTTCGGCGACGAGCCTGCACCAAGACGGCACCGGGCGCGCATCGAGCACGCCGGCATGTGTACGCCGGCGATCCTGAATCGGATGGAACGGCTCGGGATCGTCACAGTCCCGCAGCCGGCCTTCGTCCACTACCTTGGTGATTCCTACCTGGAGAACTTCACGCCGGAGCAACTCGCCCTCTCTTACCCGGCCCGCTCCTGGTTTGATCGCGGTATCGTCGCCGCCGCCAGCTCCGACGTGCCGGTGGTTCCCTGCGATCCGTTCGTCAACCTCCGAGCCGCCGTCACGCGCTGTACTCAGGACGGACACCTCATGGGACCTGACCAGAAGGTGACAGTGGAGGAGGCGGTCCGGATGTTCACCCGCAACGGGGCCTACGCCTCCTTCGAGAAGCATGTGAAAGGCGCCATCGCGCCCGGCATGCTCGCCGATCTCGTCGTGCTCGACCGCGATCCCCGCCGTGTTCCGCCCGAGGATCTCCACACGCTCCACGCGGAGATGACGGTGATCGACGGCAGGATCGTGCACCAGCTGTAAAGCACGCCGGAACGGCGAGGTGTTCGTTCCACCGGGGTTATCACACTCGCAGGGATCAGCAAGGAGTCACCTCCCGAGGAAGCCGAACGTTGACACGACCTGACTTCTCGACCACCCCGATCTACGAGGTGGATTGACGATCCAGCAGAAGGAGCATCACGTGGAACTAACGTACCTTGGTCACTCAGCTTTTTTGCTCGAAGCCGATGGCAAGACCGTCGCGGTTGACCCGTTCCTGACCGGCAATTCCACGGCAGCCCGAGCGGCCGACTCGATCAGCCCGGAGACCATCCTGCTCACCCACGCCCATAACGATCACGTGGGTGACACCATCGAGATCGCGAAGCGGACCGGGGCGAAGGTGATAGCGACCTACGAATTGGGCACGTGGCTCGGCCAGCAGGGGGTGGAGAATGCAACTCCTGCAAACCATGGTGGCACGGTGGCGTTTGACGGAGGGACGGTCAAACTCGTTCCCGCCTGGCACACCTCCTCCTATGGAGAGGATTTTGTCGCACCAGGAGTTCCCGCCGGGCTGGTCGTGCGCTTTGGTGGCCAGACCATCTACTTCGCTGGCGACACCTGTCTCTTTGGTGATATGGCACTCGTGGGCGAAGAGGGGCTGGATGTCGCCGTCCTGCCCATCGGCGATCACTTCACGATGGGACCTGCCGATGCGATCAAGGCGGTCCGTCTCCTCAAGGCTCCGGCAGTCGTGCCCTGCCACTACAACACCTTCCCACCCATCCGGCAGGATCCCAATGCCTTTAAGCAGATGGTTGAGGAACAGACCGATTCCACCTGTCACGCCCTCGCCCCTGGAGCGTCGCTCACTCTCTAACTTTGAGCCGGCACGACCGAAGGTCGTGCGCCGCGCTCGGACAGGGTGATCCTACTGGAGCGACAGGAACGGCCCATGGATGCCTACAACGAGGAACTCAAGCGGACGGCCTACCAAAAGAAAGCGGTCAGCCGCCTGCCTGCCGCGGAGGTGCTCGACCTCGCCATCGCGTTCTTTGCAACCCGTGGGTATCGGGCTGGCCGAACCGGTCGCCCCAACCAGGTCTTCGTCATGGGCAAGGCCGAAGGACGGCTGCCCCGTGTCACGGGCGAGGTCTCGGCCCGGGCGGACGTAGGGAAGCCTGGCACGACGTTAGTCACCATGGACGCGGTCGGCGAGCAACTCGGTCCGACCATGGCCGAATTCCACCGATCGCTTCGACCCCGGCGTTCCCCTGCTCCAGCCACTGTAGATGGGAAGGAGCCGGCCTGACGCGATTCCGCCCCACGTCAACGACCAGAAGGTGTCCTACTCCCGCAGCACGCCTTCGCGCACCATCAGGCCGCGAATCTCCTGATTCGCCTGGCCCAGAGCCTCCTCGCCGCTAACTCTCCCACTGATGGCCTGGGCCACCCAACGTCCGAGGATCTCCTCGACGGCCGGGTAGTGAAGGGTGCGCGGGCGCGGCGCGGCGTTCATCCCGGCTTCCACGAGACCGGGCAGAAACGGCAGCTTCTCCACGGACTCTGGGTCAGCGAAGACGCTGAGCCGGGTCGGCGGAAGACCCCGCTCCAGGAGCAGGCGCTTCTGCTGCTCCGGTGCGGTCAACCACAGGGCGAAGGCAAGGGCTTCTCTTGCATTCGCGCCACACCCGGCCGGAATGCCAAGCAGCCAGTTGCCGGTCATGCTCGCCGGCTGAACCCCAGGTTGGGCCGGCTGGGCGCCGATGGCCACCTTGCCCAACACAGTGGAGCGCGCCGGGTCATAGACCTGGAGCATCTGGTTCGGCCAGATGTCGGCCGCCTGGGCAATCCGGCCCGTATAAAGTTCCTGGGCCAACTCCTCGTGCCCGATCTCCTCCACCCCTGGCGGCGCCAGCTTCGCGAGGGCAAGCAGTGTGCCCATCGCCGCCTGCGCCTGCTCTGACTCAAGTTGCGGCACCCACCCGGCGTCAAAGACATCGGCGCCGTGACCGCGCAAAATCGGGAGGAACGTTGTCGCAGCCGAGTTGCCTGTTTGTCCGCGAATCCCAACCCCGTAGAGATCCCCGCCCGGCCTCGCGGCTTGCACATCCGTCGCCGCCGCGATCACGTCATCCCACGTACGCGGCCGGTCGCGCCGCAGTTCTTGCATGACATCTTGGCGCCAAGCATAGACCTGTACGTTGCCGATCCAAGGAATAGCCTGCAGCCCCGCCGTGGGATCGGTACCGAGAGCGATAAAGGCCGGCACGAAGTCTTCTCGATCGAAGGAGACACCTTCCCGGGTGGCCAACTCCTTAAGGTTGGTGAGGAACTGCTGTCCGGCGAAGAGCGGCATCCATGGGTCGTCCAGGCTTACGACGTCGTAGGCACACGTCCCGAGAGTCAAGTTGATGTTTAAGTCTTCGTACAGATCGGGGTACGGGAAGGCTTGGGGCTCGACGATGATGCCAGTCTCGCTGGCATACTGGTCGAGCAGCGGCTGGACTCGGGGCTGGTCGTCCGTCGTGAGGGCGAACCGAACCTTCCGGACTTGTGACCGCCTCGCCGTCCTCAACCGGGCGGAGGGTGCGGGCTCTGCGCCGATCCGCTGGACACCCAGGCTGCTAAAGGCCCCCGCCGCAACGGCAGCGCTCCTGATGAGCCGCCTCCGGTTCAGCGTGGGCGCCCCGCTGACGTCATGGTCCATCGAGTCCCTCCGCGCATCCTGGGCTGTGCGCCGTCAAATCGTCTGAGGCAATTTCCCGCCATCTCGGGTGCCAATTCTAAGTCCGTGGGCGAGTGCCGGACATTGCCATCTGCGCACATCGACTACCCACCTCCTCCGGCACGACCACGCCCCCTGAATCATCATGCCGCTCAATGCTCGTCATCATCACGCTTCCCTAAGTCGCTGGCCTCGCAATTGAACTACGGTCATTGG
>JADDPH010000119.1 GCA_016781925.1 Sphaerobacteraceae bacterium
GCCCGCCTCCTCGCCTGAGCACCAAACCCGCACATGGGGTTAGGTAGGTGGTGGCACCGAGGCCCGCCACAGCCCAAACTCATTCTGGAAATAGAGCGCGGATTCGTCGCCCGCCCAGCCGACGATCGGGTGCGTGCCGCGACCGCGGTAGAGGCGCACTCGCTCGTCCGGGTCACCGTAGCGGTGGGCCTGCAACTCCCAACCGCCGAAGAGGTAGGGCGAAAAGCCAGTTCCTGTTCTGACGCACGCCACCCATGTACTGCGCGGCGAGACGCCGCCGCAATCAATGGCGCCAAACGGGATGTCCGCCGACCAGCTTCCTGGAATGGACAGTTCCCGTTCGTCCGGTGAGAGTTCTCGCACCTCCCCGCTCGCGACTGTCACCAGCACGCGGCGCTGGCGTGCAGTGTCCGCTCCCTCTACGAAGAGCAGGGCACTCCGGTCAGCGGCGGCCGCGATCCGGTCATAGTCCGAGATCGGCAGGCGGAGGACGCTGTCCGCCGCCAGATCGTGCAGCCGGATCCCATCCGGGTCGCGTTCCGCGATATACGCGGCTGTGTAGCGCTTCGACGGGAGAGATCCGGGAACCGGCACCTCCTCGATCAGCACCACCAGCTCCACTGGCTCGCCCGGGCCAAAAAGCCGCTCCGCCTCCTGCCCGGGGACGAACTGGAGCCCTTGTCCAACCGCTAACCGCCATCCAGGAGCTAGGAGGAGCGGAGTCCCGAGGAGAACGACCACCGTCGCCATGGCCAGGGTAATGCGCCGGAACCGGCGCTGCTCCCGCCCGAAGTGATGCACTATCCCGGCCCGAGGATCACGACTCGACGTCGGTGAGCGCCAAGCGGCCTTCGCTGGGCGAATCCCGCCGCGCTATGCGCCGCGGGCCGGCTCCTGGGCAAGATCTTCCTGCTCCGCGGTCGCCTCCTCGACGTCGTAATCGTCCTCGTCCTCGCCCTCGTACTCCAACTCGTACTCGCCCCCGGCGACGATGTGGAGATTCTCCAGGGTCTCGTAGGTCAGGAACGTCAGGTCGGCGAAAGAGATGTCACCGCGCACGTAGGCGACGAAGACATCCGTGAGTTCCTCCCCAATGTCGCGAGCCAGCGCCTCCTGCTCGGCCGGGTCCTTGGCCCCCGTCGTCTCCGGCGTCGCACCATCCAAGGCGTTTCCCGCATCCTCCACGTGTCGGCTCCTCTCGCGGCGCAGCGCGCCTTCCGCGCGCCAGTGGGCGGCCGTTCCCGACCCATCCCGACAAGCATACCGCGCTATGCCACGGCCCTGCGACGCCCCAGCTCCGTCCGCCGGGGGCGGCGGTCACTAGCGGGAGTGGAACCCCATCAGCCCCCCAAGCGTCGCAGCCAGGGAGCTGTGATCCACCGGCCGACGGTCGCTCGTACCGTGCCGATTCGGCCCCCACCTTTCGGACATCGCCGCTAGGGGCCGATTCCGCATACCATTCTCCGGACAGCCCCGCCGCCGGGAGGCGGCAGACCAAGTGGGAGAACCAGGTATGGCAGATCGCAACCGGAGGCGACGTCGGGACGCTGGGCGCCCGGACGAGGCCGCCCCGCCACAGACGCTGCACGCGAGCGCCACGGAGGGCTCCGGCTCGACCACGCTAACCCGGCCAGTTCCGGAGATCACGCGCCGGCCGCGGATACGACCGCGACCCGGCATCGCCGCAGAACCAGTCTCACCGGTGTCGGATGCTCCGCCGACCGAGGCCATCGTCGCCGAAGCAGATCCGGTGGTCGAGGTGGTGTCCGCGCCCGAGCCGAGAGCGCCGCTCCCTCTCCCGGCGCCACCACGCCGTCTCCTGTCAATGGAGGTTGCTCTTTACCTCATCATGATCGGCGTGGCGGCGCTGACTCGCTTCTGGGATTTAGGCTCTCGCGCTCTTCACCACGACGAGAGCCTCCACACCTACTACTCCTGGCTGCTCCAGACCGGACAGGGCTACGTCCACAACCCGCTCATGCACGGGCCGTTCCTGTTCCACGCTAACGCCCTGGTCTACCTGCTCTTCGGTGACTCCGACGCCTCCAGCCGCTTCATGCCCGCCCTCTTCGGCGTCGCCCTGGTCGGCTTGCCTTATCTGCTGCGGGGTCCCCGCCACCTCGGCCGCTGGGGGGCGTTGGCGGCTTCGGCGCTCTTGCTGATCTCCCCGTCGTTCCTCTACTACAGCCGCTATATCCGCCACGACATCTATACCGTCGTCGGGACGCTCCTGCTCTTCATTGCCATCGTGCGCTATCTGGAGACGCCCCAACGCCGGTGGTTGGTGACCACCTTCGGCGCAATCGGCTTCCTTCTGACCAACCATGAAATCGTCTTTGCGATCGTCTTTGCCTTCCTGGTGGTGCTTTGGGGGGCTCTGCTCTGGGGCCGGTTCCGTCCCTTGGTGCCACTCCACATCGGCGCAGGTGCACTCGGTGGGGCGATCCTTCTCGCGGTACCACGTCTGTTCGACCGGCCTCTCCCCGCCATCCCCTGGGACCAGTCGGGAAGCGGGTCGTTGCCGCCAACCCGGGAGAACCAGATCCGGTTCTACGTGGATCTCCTCACCAATCCACTGACGATCGCGCTGGTGCTTCTCGCGGTTGCCTTTGTCGCGGCTGCACGGTTCATCCTCGCCGGCTACCGCGACCCTGAGCGGCTCCAGGAGGGCTGGCTTGCCTCCCTGCTCTCCGGCGCGCCCCGCGGCTCGGTGGAGCATGCCCTCCTCCAGGTATCGCGAGATCGGGTGGGGCTCGCCGCGGCCTTCGGCACCGGAGCGGCGATCTTCATCATCCTGTACACCACCCTGTTCACCAACCCTGCCGGCCTGGCGACCAGCACGTTAGCGACCGATGGGACCCTGCTCTACTGGCTAGGGCAACAAGATGTGCGACGGGGGGATCAGCCCTGGTTCTTCTTCCTGCTGCTGACGCCACAGTACGAGTTCCTGGCGCTCCTGCTTGGGGGAGCGGCCGTGCTCCTGACGCTTATCCGCGCCTTTCCTCACCTCCGTGCCCGTCGAACCCTCTCCAGATCCGCGCATGGCCGGCTGTTCTTCTGGATCTTCCTCTCCGTCTGGTTCGTGCTGATCTTCGCGGGCCTCTCCTACGCTGGCGAGAAGATGCCCTGGCTCATCGTCCATTACACGCTGCCCGCCACGCTGATGGCCGCCGCCTTGATCGGCGAGGTGGTGGAGCGGTGGCTGGCAGCCCGTGAGCGGGTTCACCTGGCCGGGTCGGGGTTCACTTATCCCCGGCGGTCTTGGGTTGAGCCTGCGCTGCCTATCGCGCTGCTTGTCCTGGCCGGGGGGTGGCTCCTGATCGCGGGCCGGCTCACCTACGGGGTCTTCACACGTTCCAACGATGTCGAGGTCTGGGTCCGTTCCCTTCCCGACCGGACGCTGGAGCGCTGGTGGCTGCTGGCGCTGCCGCCGCTGGCGGCCATCGCGCTCCTGGCGGGAACGTGGGTTCGGCGCGGCGCTTGGGCAACGGGCCGGGCGGCCCTACTCGCCCTCACCCTCGGCCTGACCCTGCTCCAAATCCACGTCGGCTGGCGCCTCGCCTACCTAGAAGGCGACACGCCGAAGGACATGCTGATCTACAACCAGACCTCGCCCGACGTGACCCGGATGATGGCCGAACTAGACTACCTCTCCGCCGTCCAGACGGGGGGCAAGGGTCTGGCGATTTGGTACGACAGCGGCGTCTCCTGGCCCATGCAGTGGTACTTGCGCGATTTCCCCAACAAACGCTTCATTGGCTCCTCTCTCACCGGCCCGCCGCAGGACGCCGCCGTGGTGCTGGTCGCCAACGCCAATAAGGCGCAGGTGGAGGAACAGTTGGAGGGATACACCGCGCAGGAGTACGTGCTGCGCTGGCACTTCCCAGAGGACGAGACCTACCGGCGCTTTGCGATTGCCCCAGAACTGGGACCGGAGAAGGCGAGCCGTTCCGCCTGGGGCAGCCCCAGCAACCCGAGCGGCCCGTCTGCCATCGCCGAGTCCGTGGTGGACAGCCTTGCGACCCAGCTCGATCCGTCGGGCCAGCAGCGGGTGTACCGCCTGCTGATGTACCGCGACCTTCCAGTGCAGATAACCGGCTACGACTACACCATGTATGTCCGCAACGACCTCGTCCCACTCCTCAACGAAGTCCGATACTGAGTGGAGACGACACTAGGGAATCCGGGGCACCGTCGGCACCGGGTTCAGCAACTCAAGAGAAAGGTTGGGCCGCTGGCCCAATGGGTAGGACGGCACCCGCCGCGGGGAGAACGTCGCGGCGAGGGCTAGGCAGCGATCGGATATCGAGGTTAAGTGAGTGAGCAGTACTTCCTTACCCACGTTCAAGGTGTGGTCGGGCGGATTGCCCAGGCCGCCGGTGTTACCCGACGGGTCGTGATGGGGACGAGTCGAGTGGACACGGTAACAGAGCCGCGTCCAGATGCGCGCCCTGCGCCGGTTCTCCCGGATCGCGGATCCCAACCCAGCCCGGCGTTTAGGCATGGCAAGAGCGAGGCGGTCTCCGAGCCGCTTCCGGCACCTCACGTCCACTCCTCTCGCACGATCACCGGTCGAATCTCCGTGGAGACCGCCCTCTACGGAGTGTTCATCCTGCTGGCGGTGGTCACCCGCTTTTGGGACCTGGGATCGCGCACCCTCCACCACGACGAGAGCCTCCACACCTACTACTCCTGGCTGCTCCAGACCGGACAGGGCTACGTCCACAACCCGCTCATGCACGGGCCGTTCCTGTTCCACGCTAACGCCCTGGTCTACCTGCTCTTCGGTGACTCCGACGCCTCCAGCCGCTTCATGCCCGCCCTCTTCGGCGTCGCCCTGGTCGGCTTGCCTTATCTGCTGCGGGGTCCCCGCCACCTCGGCCGCTGGGGGGCGTTGGCGGCTTCGGCGCTCTTGCTGATCTCCCCGTCGTTCCTCTACTACAGCCGCTACATCCGCCACGACATCTATACCGTCGTCGGGACGCTGTTGCTCTTCATCTGCATCGTCCGGTACGTGGAGCGCCCCGAGCGGCGGTGGCTAGTGACCACCTGCGGCGCAATCGGCTTCCTTCTGACCAATCATGAGATCGTCTTCGCGATTCTCTTCACGTTTTTCGCCTACCTCTGGGGAACGTTGCTCTGGGACCGGCTCCGTCCCTTAGTGCCGCTCCACCTTGCGGCGGCAGCCATCGCCGGGGGGATCCTCGCCACCTTTCCACGCCTGGAGGGCCGCACGGTACCGGGACTGCCCGGGCTTCGCTTCGCACCGCTCCCAGCCATTCCCTGGCGCAGTCCAACGCCGGAGCAGGAGCAGCGCTACTACGTTGACCTGCTGACCAATCCGCTGATCATCGCCCTGGCGCTCTTGGCCGTGGTCTTTGTTCTCGCCTCTGCCGCAGTGCTCAACCGGCACCGGGATCCGGATCGGGCTGGTGAGGGGCTGGTCTCAGGCGTGCTGGGCGGCAAACCGGAAGGGTCTGTGGCCGCGGCGGTCGCTCGCGCCTGGGCTGATGGAGCAGGTCTCCTCGCTGCCTTCGGGGTCGCTGCCGGAATCTTCGTGCTGCTCTACACCACCTTCTTCACCAATCTTCACGGCCTAGCCACCGGGACCTATGCGACGAACGGAACTCTCCTCTACTGGCTCGGTCAACAGGGCGTGCAACGCGGCGAGCAGCCCTGGTTCTACTATCTGCTCCTAACACCGCAGTACGAGTTCCTGGGCGTTCTCTTCGGACTCCCAGCCATCGGAGTGACGCTCTTGCGGGCCGCCCGCCATGGTCGGGTTGGCCGGTCCAATGATCCCGCGCTCCCGTTCCGTCTCTTTCTCACGGTCTGGTTCGGCTTGATCTTGGCGGGTCTCTCCTACGCCGGGGAGAAGATGCCCTGGCTCATCATCCACATCGCGCTGCCGATGACGTTGCTGGCCGCCTCGCTGCTCGGCGAACTGATCACCTGCCTCCTCGCCCGCACCACGGTGACCTGGCCCGTCAACCACGGAGTGCGGGTGGGCCGCATCACGGAGCGTCAAGACTGGTCCGTTCCCGGACTTGCCGGGGCACTTCTCCTCCTCGCCGGGGGATGGGCTCTCCTGGCCGGACGTGTAACCTACGGCACCTTCGTGCAGGCTGGGGGGAGTACCTGGCGGCGTGATATCGCTCCGGCCACCCTGGACCGGTGGTGGTGGCTGGCGTTGCCGCCGCTGATGGCGGTTGCACTCCTGGCCCTAGCGTGGCGTGGCCTCGGCCAGCAGCGAACAGCCCGAGCGGGCCTCGCCATGGTCGTCCTCGGCCTGAGCCTGTTCCAGGTTCACGCCGGCTGGAGGCTCAGCTACCTCGAAGGGGACGTGCCGAAGGACATGCTGGTCTACACCCAGAGTTCGCCGGACGTGCTGCGGATGTTCCAGGAGTTGAATGCTCTCTCCGAGGAGACGACGGGCGGAAAGGACCTGGAGATTTGGTATGACACCAAAAACGCCTGGCCGACCCGCTGGTACCTACGAGACTTTCCCAACCAACATTCCTACAATGGGTCTTTGGGGACGATACCCGACGAAGCGGCGGTGGTGATCGCGGCCGCGGGCAGTGGCCGCCTCGCCGCCTCAGCTCTACCTGGCTACACGGCCCAGGACTACGTGCTGCGGTGGTGGTTCCCGGAGGAGATCTATCGGGATTTCGCCATCGCGCCGGAGATTCCGGCGGGCCGCTCCGCCTGGCGCTCCGCCGATGCTCCCCATGGACCCGGCGCCATCGCGGGGTCGGTGGTGGACAGCCTCGCGACGCAGCTCGATCCGTCTGGTCAGCAGCGAATCTATCGCCTGCTGATGTACCGCGATCTCCCCTACCCTATCGGAACCTACGACTACACCCTCTACGTGCGCGACGACCTCGTGCCGCTACTCAACCAAATCCGCTATGGACCAGGAAGTCGAGGAGTGGAGCCGTCGTGATGTCGAGGAGCATGACACCGTTCCCCGACCCCTCGCCCCGCTCGACTCCCCGACCCCTCGCCTTCTAGGAGGACCTCACCCGTGGAGAACCCGGCGCTGGACCCGACCACCCGCGACGCCCCCTTTGGGGTAGAGCACGAACCTACCTCGCCCCACTCGTTCCTCGACCGGACGCTGGATCTAGGGGCGGTGAGCTGGGCGACGCTGGCCTGGGTGGTCGTGGTGGCGACCGGGGTCGCGATTCGCCTCACGAACTTGGACGTGTGGGCATTGGCCTCGAACGAGGCCCAGCGTGCCTACGATGCCTACGCGCTGTACATCGGCCGTCCCAGTGCGCCGGGTGATCCGCTGCCGACCACCGCGCCGCTCTTCCTGCTCTTGCAGTCGTTCGCGTTTTTCCTCTTCGGCGTTACCGACGCCACGGCCCGGCTGATGCCGGCGCTGCTCGGGCTGGCGATAATCAGCCTCGCGGCCGCTCTGCGACCGTTCGTCGGGCGAGCGGCCGCGCTGGGGATGGCGGGGCTGGCCGCAGTCTCTCCCACCCTGATCTATGCCTCCCGCTCGGGCGAGCCGGAGATCGCCGTCGCGACCTTCGCCCTGCTGACGGTGGTGGCGTTTCTGCGGATAGGCCTCCCCGATGCTCCGTCCTCGTCGATCCGTCGCTGGGCGGCGGTCACCGGCATCGCCGCCGGCGCCTTTCTCGCCTCGGGCCCAAGCTCCGTTTCGGTGCTACTTGCGCTTCTCGCCGGCGGCGGAGCCGCGCTCGCCGCGGAGCGCGGCCGGGAGAGGACGGGCGCGGTGGCACGTTCCCTCGCGGCCCTGAACGCGACGCCGGCCGCCTGGGTCAGCGCGGGGGTTGGCTTGCTGGCGACGCTGCTCACCCTCTTCACGCGCCTCTTCAGCGATCTCGGGGCAATCTCCGGACTCGGCACCACCTTCTCCGACTGGTGGCGTCTGCTCGCCACCGGATCCTCCACCACCGCCACCCAGTTCTTCCTGCTGGCCATCCTGCTCTACGAGCTCCTGGCGGTGGCGTTCGCCATCGTCGCGGTCAACGGCAACCCAACCCCGAGTCGCCCGGGTCATTCCGGCCGTCTCGGCTGGCCGTTCTTCGCCGGCTGGTTCGTGGCGGCGCTCCTCCTCTTCTCCTTCAGCGCCGGGCGACAGCCACTGCACCTGGTCCATGTGACCCTGCCTCTCCTCTTCCTTGGCGGCGGCGCCGTGGGGGACCTGCTGGACGGGCTCGACTGGCGCGACACCCTGCGTGGCGAGGGCGGCTTGCTGGCCCTCGCGCTGCTCGGAGCCCTGATCGGGTTGAGCGCGGCGGGCATCCTGGCCGACCGCATCGACGACGCCGTATCTCGAGGCCAAGCCGTCGTCCAGGTGCTGTTCGTGGCGGTGCTGGTGATCGTGCCGCTGAGCGTTGTGACGATCGGCCTCAT
Source organism: Sphaerobacteraceae bacterium (assembly GCA_016781925.1). Taxonomy (GTDB): domain Bacteria; phylum Chloroflexota; class Chloroflexia; order Thermomicrobiales; family UBA6265; genus LC2-1. The sequence continues at coordinate 8,389 of JADDPH010000119.1, forward strand.
CCGGGGGGAACGCGCGGCGGGCCGGTCCCACCAGCCCGCCAGGCTGGCGCTCCTGGTGTTGGGACTCCTGCTTGCCGCCTATACCCTGCGTTCCTCAGTGATGCTCAACTTCTACAACGCCGACGAGGGCACGGAACTTCTTGCCCAGCGGACTCCGACCGCCTCCATCCGCCCGATGGTTGACAGCATGATGCGTCTCTCCCGCGACGCGACGATCACCCGGGGTTCGGTCCGCGATGTCACCGGCGGCCGTGGCCTCTCGATTGCCCTCGATCAGGGAGTGGAGTGGCCGTTTCGCTGGTACTTCCGGGACTTCCCCGACCTGAGCGTGGTGGCGCCCGGTCAGGCGGCAGCTGCCTCCGCTGAGGTGGTCTTCTCCCCAAGCGCGGAAGGGCTGGCAGAGGCAGGGTACACCCCTCAGGACTATCCGTACCTCAACCGCATCCCAGCCGCCTACGCCGCGCCGGACATCGGTGGGATCCTGACCAACCTCGTCCTGCCGTCGCGGTGGCTGAACGGCGTCCGCTACCTGTTCTACCGGGAACTGGATACCCCCGCGGTGGCTGAGACCCTGACCGTGGGCCTCAACCCCGAACTTTCGGCGCGACGATTCCCGAATAGCGGTCCCTACAATCTCCTGGACCGGGCCGGAGCGGGAGCCGGGCGCGGCCAATTCAGCAATCCGCGGGGTATCGCGGCCTCAGCGGACGGGGCCGTCACCTATGTCGTTGACATGGGCAACCTGCGCGTTGAGCGGTTCGACGCCAACGGTGTGTTCATCGGCGCCTGGGGCGGCGAGGAGGACGCCGCGGTCTCGTTCGGGCTGGACCCGAACGGACAGTTTGGCCCTACCGGCATCGCGGTAGGACCCGACGGGATCGTCTACGTCGCGGACACCTGGAACCACCGCGTCGTGGGATTGGACGAATCGGGCGCCGTGGTCCGCGAAATCGGCCAGCCCGGCACCCTCACCAACACGGGCGACGATCCAGCCATGGTGACCACCTCCCCCGGGCTCTTCTTCGGCCCGCGCGCGGTAGCGGTCTCCGCGGACGAGATCTACGTGGTGGATACCGGCAACGAGCGGGTCCAAGTCTTCGGCCTCGACGGCACCTTCCGCCGCACCTGGGGCGGCAAGGGCACGGCGGCTGACCAGCTCTCCGAGCCGGTCGGCATCGCCCTCGGCCCGGACGGACGCGTCTACGTCGCCGACTCCGGCAACGGCCGGATCAGCGTCTTCGAACCCGATAGGCGGCCGGTCATCCAGTGGTCCGTCGCCGCCTGGGCTGCGCAGGCCGGCAACTATTTCGAGCCGTACCTCACGTTTGGCGAGGATGGTTTGCTCTATGCCACATCCAAGGGGACAAGCAGCGTCGAAGTGATCGGCCCGGACGGGAATCTCGTCGATTCGATCAACATGATCGGAAGCGAGCCGCTCCAGGCGCCGGTTGGCATCGGTCCGGGTCGCGACGGCGCAATCCTGATTACCGACACGGAGCGCCACGCCGTCTTCCGTTACGAGCCGCCGTCCGTTTCTGGAGATTCAACGGGCGCGGGAGATCAGCCCGCCCAGGAGGAGCAACCCGAGGACCTGGGAGGGGGTGATGCACCGGGTCCGGCCGCGAGCCCAACATCGCAGGCCCCGCCGCCCCCACCACGCGCGGGGTAGCCATCGCACATCCGAACCTGGAAAGTCCTCAAGACGCATCCCGCCTCTCGCGCTGATGGGCGAGAGGCGGGATGGTTTGCTTGGCAGGACCGGTGAAGGAGGCAACCGCGCCTACCCTCCGAGATGAATCAACTCCGTCTCCACCTCAGCGAGGACCCCGATTTCGACCCGGGACTCGATGAACCGGATCACGGTCGCCAGCATCTCATCCGCATGAGCAGAGCTGTTGCTGACGCACACAACCGCCAGCGTCGCCACCCGCTGGTCGTCCAGATCCTCCACCTCCGCGATGCCGACGTTGAACTGGTTGCGGACGCGCTGAGTGATTGACCGGACGACCTTTCGCTTGTCCTTCAGCGAAAAGCTGCCCTCGAGGTAGAGGCCGACCCGCGCCGCGCCGATCGCGATCGTCATGCCTCCTCGTCCCGGCGGCGCGTCGAGACGAGTTGGGTCTCCTCGCCGTCACGATGCCACTCCCAGTCGAGGCCGAGCGCGGCGGCGATCGGGGTCGCGACCCCATGGAACTGGGCGGCCAAGTTCGGGTCGACACCGAAGACGGCACAGAGGTCGGGCGCGGGCCAGCCGGAGATCGTCGCCTCGGACCGATCCGGATCGAACCGGGTCTGGATCACCTCGGCTCCGACGGCGCGGAAGTTTGTCAGCATGGCGTCCATGAATTCGGCGGCGTCCCAAGGCCGGGACGTGTCCCAGCCACGGACGAAAATCTGCCCCACGCCCTCGGCCCACTCGGCGACCGGCAGGCCGCGAGCATGGAGATAAGCCGCGGTGACGATGAACGTACCCTGAGCATTGCTCTGCGCCTGCTCCAGTAACTCCTCTGTCGTGTAGTCGTCGAAGATGGAGTCCGATGTGCTCTCAGCGCTCTCTGTTCCGTCCAAATCGCCC
>JADDPH010000122.1 GCA_016781925.1 Sphaerobacteraceae bacterium
GGTGGTTCCCTGAGCCACGACAGCAATGCGATGATCACGGCAAGGATGCGACTAAATGGAGAATGGCACAGCTGGGCCTCAGGAGCGATCAGGGGCGGGTAGGCAGAAGGGGTGAGGTTGCCTGGAGACCAAGAGGATCACGCGGGCGACCGGACGGAGACAACTGCATTCCGCTGTTTCACGTGAAACGGGGAGGGGGCTCCCGCAAGCGAGACCGCCATGGCTCCGGCCCGCATCCGTCGCCCACGCTCCCTGGATGTCCTCGATTCCAGAGCTATCGCATCGCCACCATGCCCGAGGGCTCAAGCCCATTCGAGGAGGAAGCTGAAGTCTCCTGCTGACGACCTTCCTCGGCCAACCGGCTCGCCCGGGGCGTGATCTGCCCAGCGTATTTGTTGTTGGGCTTTGCCCGATACGGCGTCATCACCGGGGAACTCACCGTTTGGAACGAGAAGGAGCAGATTCGCATCCCAGGGTAGAGCGCCACCGGCATCCGGCCCAAGTTGCTCAGCTCCATCGTCGCCGTGCCGATCCAACCAGGCTCGAACACCGCCGCCGTCGAGTGAACGGTGATCCCGAGCCGCGCGATGCTTGACCGGCCCTCAAGACGCCCCAGGAGGTCGTCCGGCAGCTCCAGGGTCTCTACCGTCGACGCTAGGGCAAAGTCGCCTGGTTGCATCATAAAAGGGTCGTCGCCCTCAACCTCGATCGTCCGCATTGCGTCGCCGATCGATTGTGGCTGCCGGGGGTCGATAAAGCTGTGCCGGCTGTGCTCGAACACCATGAAGGTGCATCCGAGGCAGAAGTCGATGGACACCGAGCCCAACTGTGTTGCCAGGTCCGGCATCGGATCGATCACGATCCGCCCGTCCTCCAGCGCACGGACGATGTCGCGGTCGGACAGGATCATGTGTCGCCCCCTGTTTACTTGCTCGCCCCGCGCCCGGCATGCCAGTTCACCGTTTAGGGCCTTGCCAGACGATCTGTACGTACAGTAGAATGACCCGGCACTGGCGTCAAGTTATCGATCGCCTGAGCCCGCGTGACTCCTCAATGATTCGCCCCCAAGATCGGTTGATCCCCCCGCACCCGACTACTTGATCTCCGAGCCGCAGACTGGGCGGTGTGCTGCGCTGCGACTTCCAGGCGCTGGCTGAGCAGGACTGAGTAGCTCGGTCAGAAACGCCCCGGATTGTGAGTCGTAGAGTGCCTGCGTAACCACGCTGGGTCTCTGGCTGGGCCGGCAATGGAATGGGTGACAGCATCACCGTGATTTCTCGGGCTCCCGACTATCTCACCATGGCTCGCCGGCGCCAGTCACGGCGTCCAGCACCAACGCATGCCCCCCGGTGGACAGCGCCTCCGTTCTCCCCCTCGACCGTGCTCAGGCCCCACCCGCAAGCTGTCACTCGGCTTCTCCCTGGTCGCCATTCCGGCTCCCTCCATCTGCGACTGCCCATCTACCACCCAAGCCGCCGGCGCTACCCCCCGGTCCACCTGCCTCTTGCGCGCCCACCCGCGCCAGGCCTCGCCCCACCGCTCTTAGCCACCTCACAGCCCGAGGTGCCTGAGGCTGCGTCGCGGCCCGTTGAGACCACGCGTCCTACCACATCGCTCCACGATGAGTTCCGCCGTCTTCGCCGCGACCAGACTCGGTGGACCAGGCGATTCCGGCCGCGATCGCTCCATTCCCCCCTGACTCCACGTCAGCGGCTCCGCCGCCGTGTCCTCCTCGCGCTGCCGCTCGTCCTCCTCGCGACGGTTGGCGTCATCCTGGTTCCTCTCCTCTACCAGGGTGCCCGCGCGTACCAGCAGATCTTCGTCGAGCCAGTTGAGCGGGTCGATCTCCCCATCCTCCCCGCAATCAATCCCCAAGGAACCCCGGTCTTTACCGGCCCGGACCCCAAACCATCCGGCGCGGCAGCGGCGCCAGAGACCTGGGATGCCATCGAGCGCCTGACCCTTCTGCTCCTCGGCATCGACCGCCGCGAGAACGAGCCTTCCCGCTCGGACACGATGATCCTGGTCTCGGTGGACCCGGTCGTCAGGACCGCAGCAATGCTCTCGATTCCCAGAGACCTCCAGCTCGTCGTTCCCGGGTTCGGGCTTCAAAAAATGAATGCCGCCTACGCCTTCGGAGAGGCGAACGATCTCCCAGGCGGTGGGGCCGCCCTTGCAATGCAGACAGTGGAGGCCAACTTCGGCATCCGGATCGACTACTTTGCGGAGGTCGATTTCCAGGGCTTCACCAAGGTCGTCGACATCGTGGGCGGGCTCACCCTCGACGTTCCCTACCCGATCAAGGACGACCAGTACCCGAACGGGATCGGCAACCAGTACACCCGCCTCTACTTCTCGGCCGGGTGGCAGCACATGGACGGTGCTCGCGCCCTGCAGTACGCCCGCACCCGCAACGACGACGGCGACTTCAGCCGCGCCCGCCGTCAGCAGCAGGTCCTGCTCGCCTTACAGGACAAAGCGGCCGACCTTGACCTTCTCCTTAAGGCCGACGAGATGATGGTCACCCTTGGCGACTCAGTCCGCACTGACCTTAGCCCGTCGCAGGCGATTCGCCTCGCACGCCTCGGCAGCGAAATTCCCCGCGATCAGATCAGCCAGCACTCCCTCCTCCCGGCGCTCTCCGTCGCGGAGGAAGACGGGCCCTACTACCTAGTCCCCGACTGGGCCGCCGTTGGAGACATCCTCTCGGATTTCACCGGCACGCCCGTCACCCCGCCGGCTGCCGCACTCGCCTTGGCCGACCACGATGTTCCCATCCGCATCGAGAATGGAACCGCGAATCCGGGACTCGCTGCCCGTGTGACCGACCTCTTGCTCTCCAACGGCTTCACGGACGTCACCTACGCCCCCGCTGCCGACCCCGGTTCCCACCCGCGTACGATCGTCATCGACACCGCGGGCAACGTCGCGACTGCTGCTCTCGTTGCCAACCTCGTCGGCTTTGGACCGGATCGCATCGACGATCGCTCCCTTCCCGCACGCCTCGCTACACCATCAGGCGCGTCGTCCGCTCGCTCGACGCTCGTCAACTCTTCAGCCGATCCCGACTCGCCCGGCATCGTGGTCCTCTTGGGCGACGATGCGCCCGACCCCGCCGGGATAATCGAGTCCAGTTCGGCCGAATCGACCAGCATGCCGGCCCCCTCTGCTGATGATGCGGACCCAATCGGGATCGAGACGGATATCTCCCCGACGGATGGCGGTGTCCCTGCCAACGAGGGTCCTGCCGCAGTGGATGAGTCTGAGCTGGGCGACGCCATCGGGGAGCCCGAACAGGACCTGCCCGCCGAAGTGGACCAGCACGGATCGGACTCGTCGGGATAAGCACCCCAGGTGGCTAGGTCAGCGTGAGCCGGGTCTGCATCGTCGCGGCGGCGCGGTAGGCGGCCGAGACGCTGGCGCCCGTATGAATTCGCTGGATCGTCTCCCCAAGCAGCGATCCCACCGAGAGCACCGTCAGTTTGTCGATCCGCTTCTCCGGCGGTAGGGCAATGCTATTGGTGACGACCACCTCGCGGATCGGGCTTCCCTGCAGCCTTGTCACAGCGGGACCAGAGAGCACTGGGTGGATGCACGTCGCGTACACCTCCGACGCGCCATGCTGGAGGCAGACCTGCGCCGCCTGGGTGATCGAGCCAGCAGTGTCAATCTCGTCGTCGACGATCACCACTGAAGACCCGTCGACCGACCCGATCAAGTTCAGCACCTCCGAGCGGTCTTGGTTTCCAACCCGGCGCTTTTCGATGATTGCCAGCGAGGCGTCTAAAATCTCTGCAAAGTTGCGCGCCCGCTTCGTGTTGCCCAGGTCCGGCGAGACGACCACCGGCCGTGTTAGTCGCTTCTCGACGAAATAGTTGGCCGTCAGGAACATGGCGCTCATCTCATCCACTGGGATGTCAAAGAAGCCCTGGATCTGCCCGGCATGGAGATCGAGCGTCAGCACCCGATCGGTTCCCGCCTGGCTGATCAACTTCGCGATCAGCCGCGCCGTGATCGGCACCCGCGGCTGGTCCTTCTTGTCCGTGCGCCCATAGCCGAAGTAGGGGATCACGGCCGTGATCCGACCCGCCGAGGAGCGCTTGAGCGTGTCGATCATAATCAGCATCTCCATGATCGAGTCATTCACCGGATCGGCGAACGACTGGACCACGAAGACATCGTTCTCGCGGACACTCTCACCGATCCGCACGAACGTGTTGTCGTTGCTGAACTTGAAGACCTCCGCCCGCCCCGGCGGGATACCGATGTAGTCGCAAATCTCCTCCGTCAGCGGGAGATTTGAGTTGCCGCCGAAGATCGTCAGTTGATCGTAGTGCTTGCTCACCACCTCACCCCGGGCTCCCTCGCCGTTCCACCGTGCTGCACCGCCGCCCTGGCCTCTTCGGGTGCCCTCCCCAATCCCTCTCGGTGACCTTCCACGGCCGTTCCCGGCGCTGGCGCACGTTCCACCGGATCCGGCGCCGTTCCCTCCAACTCGCCAGAGCGTGCAGAGGAGTGGGAATCGCCCGTCGCGTCCTGGGCTACCTCGTCCGGCTCTGCCTGCCGCGCCGCCCCCCGATTCGGTCCCCGCTCGGCCAGCAGTGCCAGGGCAACCCGCGCCGCCGCCTGTTCCGCATCCCGCTTGCTTCCTCCGACCCCGACCCCCAGCACCTCGTCCCGGAAGGAGACCTCCACCGTGAACACCCGCTCGTGGGCCGGACCTTCCGTCAAGCGCGTCTGGTAGGTGGGCCCCAGTCGGTATCGGTCCTGGAGCAGTTCCTGCAGGTGTCCCTTCGGGTTCGCCACGTCCGCTTCCTGCGCCGCGACCGTCTCTACCTCGCGAACCAGGAACCGCAGCACGAACCGTTTCGCCTCCCGCATCCCGCGGTCCCGCGCGATCGCCCCCACGAGCGCCTCAAAGGCCCCGGCGAGCATGCGATCGCGCGCGCCCTCCGTCACCCGCTCGCCATGGCCGAGGTACAGATACGCTCCGAGGTCGATCTCCCGTGCCCAGCGCACCAGAGTCTCGGCCCGCACCAGCGCCACGCGTCGCGCCGTCAAGACCCCCTCGTCGGCATCCGGGTAGCGTTCGTAGAGGTGCTCAGCCACGATAGCCCCGAGCAAGGCATCGCCCACGAACTCCAACCGCTCGTTCGACTGGATCTCGGGGCCGACGTACCCTGCCGCCTGCCAGTCGTGCAGCACCGACCGGTGTGTCAGCGCCAGTCGCAGCAGCCCCAGGTCGTCGAACCGGACGCCGATCGCTGCCGCAAACCGAGCCGGCGCGTCGTCACCAGCGCCCTCCGCCGCACCAGGTGCCATCCCAGCGGCATCAGACGGATCCTGGACGGCCGGAGGCACGCTCGCCGCTGGGGCGCTCGTTGAGTGACCGCGCCCCGCGCGCCGGCGCCCTCGTTTGCCGCCTGCTTGAGTCACGGCGCTCCTCATCATCTCGGGCAGGGCGGGACGCACGGGCGTTCTCGGGCAAAGTCAACCTCACGACCAGCATGGCCGTGAGTGGACACCAAGACTCCGGTTACCGTGGGCCACAGCCGGGCATGGCTGTCATGCCCCCTCGCCCGCGCGAGTCGCTTCGAAAGATGCCTGCATCGCCCCAGCCGAACGGGCTACGCGGCCGCTCACCCTCGACGCCCGTCCGATGTCGCGTATTTCACGAGCGCCCGGTCCAGGTCCACGCCCGCCTCCCGTGCAACCTCTTCCAAGCGAGGCCAGTCGATGGAGATATGGTAGGTGTACCGCAACGGCTCCGTCTCTTCCGTCCGCGAGGAGGCCAGGTCGTGACTGACCAGGAACCGGATCAGCGCGTCCGCCATCCGGTCTTCCTCCGGCCTCCGGTCGTCTAGGGGGAGTTCCACGCCACCCATCCCGCTCCGGTGGCGGGCCAGGGCCAGCCCCCGCGCGAAGGCGGTGGCCAGATCATCGGCTCGTCCCGTCTCCCGGCGGACAGCCTCCTTCTTGTCGGACTCGATGGTTTCTGCCGGCTCCCGCGGAGGTGCGTCCAGTTCGATGCTTTTGATCTCGTCCCGGACCACGAAGTGGTCAACGATGTAGTCCAGCAGCCGCCGCATCTCGTCCGCCACGCCATCCCTCCCGCCGTATCGGACAATCGCACCAGGACGCCGGACGGCAAACCCCATCCCCACCGTCGACCCAAGCCCGCTCAGCCGGCCCCCACCCACCGGCCCCATTGCCTCGGCCCGATTATACGCGCCCCCGCTTCCCGCTCGTGACACCGCGAACCACTCCTTCGGACCTCGCCCCACGACCGCGACACCTGGGACGGAGAGGAGGGGCGACTTACGTCGACGGCAGAACCGAGGGCGCCCGGACCCGCACCGCGTGGATCGCGATCGCGCCAACCAGCAGCGCCAGGCCGAGCGCGTCCTGGCGTGCCCCCGTGTAGAGCAGCAGGCCGGCCGCCGGGATCAGCAACGCTCGCTCCAGCCAGGTTGCGGGCCGCAGGATCCAGCCGCCGACCCCGGCCACCAGCGCGACGATCGCTAGGCAGGCCGTCCCCGTCGAGAGCAGGATGTCTGACAGGTCGCCGATCGCGAGCAGGTTGGTACCCGAGTCACGGTCGAGAGTGAACATAAAAGGCACCAGAAACGCCGGTAACGTGTATTTCCAGGTCACCATCATCGTCTTGAACGGGTTGCCCCCGGTGATCGCAGCCGCCGCGAACGGCGAGAGCGCGGTTGGCGGCGACACCTCGGAGAGCACGGCATAGTAGAAGATGAACATGTGGGCCGCCACGTCCGGCACGCCAAGTTGCGTCAGCGCCGGCGCCGTGATCGCCGCCGCGATGATGTAGGACGCCGTGACGGGCACCGCCAGCCCAAGAATCCAGACCGAGAGCGCCGTCAGCACCACCGTGAGGAAGAGGCGTCCCCCGGCGAGTTCCACGATCAGGTCCGCCATCTTCAGCCCTAAGCCGGTCAGGGTGAAGATGCCGACGATGATCCCCGCCGTCGCCGTGGTCGCCGCCACGGAGAGGGTCCCGTTCGCCCCCGCCTCCAGCGCCCGCAGCGTCCGCCGCGGGGTCAGGGCGGTCTCTCGCCGCAGAAAGCTGAGCAGGAAGCCGAGGACGGTCGCGTAGAAGACCGCTGCGATCGGCGTAAAACCGAGCAGCATCAGTCCCACAATCGCGATCAGCGAGGTGAAGTGGTAGCCGTACCGGCGCAGTAGGGTCCAGACCGGCGGCACGTCGATCCGCACGTCTCGCGCGCCCAGGCGGCGGGCGTCCAGCTCGATCATCAAAAAGATCGAGAGGTAGTAGAGGATCGTCGGGATGGTTGCCATCTTCAGCACTTGGAGATACGAGATCTGGAGCAGTTCGGCGATCAGGAACGCGGCGGCCCCGAGGGTGGGCGGCGAGAGGATCGCTCCGATCCCGCCGGCCGAGAGCACCGCTCCGCCCGCTTCGGCGCTGTAGCCTGCCCGGCGTAGCATCGGCCACGCGACCGAGCCCAACGTCACGGTGGTGGCCACCCCGCTGCCTGAGACGGTGCCAAGGAGGAAGCCAGCCACCGTCGTCGTCCGGCCGGCTCCGGATGCTCGCCGTCCCGTCGCCGCGAGAGAGAAATCAAGGAAGAACTTGCCGGCCCCCGAGAATTCCAGCACCGCCCCGTAGATCGTGAACAGGATGATGTAGGTCGCCGTGACGTCGATCGGGACCCCGAAGATGCCCTCTAACGTTACATAAAGATTGCCGACAATCCGATCCAGGTCGTACCCCTTGTGCCCATACTGGCCCGGCAGCAGATACCCATAGATGCCATACAGAATCAACGCCACCGAGACCACGGGTAGGATCCAGCCAACGGTGCGCCTCGTCGCCTCCAGGATCAGGAGGATCAGCACCGTGCCCATCACCACGTCGGTCGTCGTCGGCCGGGCCGCCCGGTAGACAAACTCCTGGTAATCGAGCACGGGGTAGATGGTGACGACCAGGCTTGCGCCGGCGAGCAGCAGGTCGCTCACGCCAACCCGGCCCCGGCCACGCTGACTGAACGGGTAGAGCAGGAAGGTCAGGACCAGCGCCGCCCCGAGAAAGCTCGTCCGATAGACCTGGGCCGGGATCGTCGCCTGGGTCGCATAGAGGGCGTAGACCGACAGCCCGACCGCGATCGCTGTGGCGACGTAGCCCCATCTCCCGCCCAGTCTCCTGGCCTGGCCTTCTCCCTCGTACTGCTCGATGATCTCCTGTGCCCGGTCTTCCGACAGCGCCGCCTCGAGGTAGGCGTCCTCGGACGTCTCCCGGTCGATGCCCAGCGGGTCCTCGCCGGACGCCCGTCCCGTCGCGGGCACCGGCTCGGGCCGATCCGGCCGTCCCGGTTTGTCGCGCGCCATCCCCGCCTCCTCCCTGCCGCTCCGCTCAGCAGGACCCCAGCAGCCGGCGGCCAAGCGCCACCGGCTCGACCGCGAGCCGAACCTGGTGCCCGGCGCCCGCTGCGGCGAGGAGATCGACCTCCTCGCCGCCAAGCGTCAACCGCTGATCGCCAACGCGGTCCACCCGGACCACAACCTGAGCAATTTCCTCAACGGGCACCACTACGCGGAAGCGCGTCCCGTCCCGGATTGTCGCCCCGTAGTAGGCGTAGTATTCCGCCGCCGCAGGGTTCTCCGTCGTCACCGACATCCGCCGCAGATCACCGCTCCGGGTCGCCGCGTACTCCTCGAAGACTCGACCGCCATACATCGAGTGGGTGAAGGCCAACGTCAGCCGCGCGTCGGCCCCCGCGGGCCGGCACACGGCTCGAGTCCCACTTGTCAGATCAGTGGCGGTGAAGGCTGGCACGGGCGTTACCGCCGCACCGGCGGCGAAGAGGAGCGCCACCACCGTGACGCTCCCCACCCGGCGAGACCATCGGCGACCCCGCCAGCCGACCCCGGTCGTCAACCGTTCTCTCGATCGCTAGGCCGCCGGGCTGGCGGCCGGACTCGCCGTGGGCGTGGCCCCAACCGTCACGCCCTGATCCGCGTAGAACCGCAGCGCACCGGGGTGATACTCCAGCGGCGAGTTCTGGGTCGCGTTCTGCAGCGTCAGGTCGGCGGCGGCGGGGTGAACCGCCACCAACTCCGGTTGGTGCTCGAAGAGCACTCGCAGGATGTCGTAAGCCATTTGCTCGTCGAAATCTTCGTTGACCACCAGCAGGTTGGGGACCACGATCACATCCAGATCCTCGGCCTGCCCGGGGTACGTCCCGCCGGGGATCGTCGCCGTCGCGTAGAACGCGCCGTACTGCTGCTGGAGTTGGCCGACAAACTCGGCGTTCGGCAGCAGTTTGAGACTGATGTTCGGCGTCGCCCCGAGGTCCGTGACCGATGCCGTCGGCAGCCCACCGGACCAGAAGTAGGCGTCGAGCTTCCGGTCCTTGATCGCCGCGGCCGACTCGGACGCGCCCAGTTGCTGACGGTTGATGTCCTGGTCTGGATTGAGACCGGCCGCGCTGAGGATCCGGTTGGCGATCACCTCGGTCCCGCTGCCCGGCGCCCCCGTGGACACCGTCTTGCCCCGCAGGTCGGCCACCGTGTTGATCCCACTGTCGGTCGTGGTCACGACGTGGGTGAAGTTGTTGTAGAGCGTCGCCAGGGTCTGGGCCGGAACCGGCTGCTTGAAGGGATCGCGGCCCTCGACCGCATCGTAGGCCGTGTCCCCGAGGACGAAGGCCAGGTCAGCATCACCGTTCTCGATCAGGAGCATGTTGTCGACCGATGCGGATGTCACCTCCGCCGTGACGTCAACCCCCTCCAGGTTGTCCGAAATGATGTTCGCCATCCCGCCGCCGTAGGGGTAGTAGACGCCTCCCGTTCCTCCGGTCGCGATCGAGAGCCGCTCCTGAGCGCGTCCGTCGCGCACCCCGAGTCCGGCCAGCAACAGCGCAAAGGCTAGCAACACCGTGGTGAAGCGTCTGCGGGTCATGCGCGAATCCTCCTTGGTCCTGGCGGCAGCAGCCCTGCCCCCGCCTACGCCTCGCGAAGCAGACCGTATCATCACGGTCTCGGATGATCCGGGGAGCGCCAGGCTGCGCGTCCCGACGCTCAGCCGTCCGTCCCCGGAAGTCCGCGCATCTAACCATCCCTGCCCCCGCTCCCGCAACCCACAACCCGCCAAGGCACGGTTGTGCGTCTGCTTGGCTCGTCCGTCGTGAGAAGCGACGATGCTCCTGCTATCCTCCGCGGCCGTGACCGGATGCGGGCCAGGTCCGGCTGGCTGACCGCACCCCCCGGTCCCACCGCGATCCGGTCGTCGCATGGATGGGCAAATGGGCGACGAGTTCCCGACGATCAATGTGGCGGCCATGCAGGCAGCAACGACCTTCCTGGACCGCGAAGCCTCTGTCGAAGGCCTGTCGGTTGATCGCGGAAGCCGGCGCAAACGAAGTGCGCCTCGCAGTCTTCCCCGAGACCTGGCTGCCCGGCTACCCCATCTGGCTCGACATCGCCCCCGGGACCTGGGGCGGCAGCGTCGTCGCCTCAAGACCCGCACCCGCTTCCACTGCTGGCCGCACGAGCGTCGGCCAAGAACACGTCGGTGATCATCCGAAGGATAATTAAAACAATCTAATCTCATCGATTGGGATTTGGATCAACGGCGGTTCTGCGAAACAAGGGAGCAGTTTTTCAACAGACTGAGCCATGACCAGGGGCAACAGCCACTCCCGAGACCGTGGCCGTGATGTCCTGCTCCCGGGTCGGTCCGGGCCGGAAATTAGTCGGGGACGCCAGTCAACGGATTCGCGAGACC
>JADDPH010000090.1 GCA_016781925.1 Sphaerobacteraceae bacterium
GCCGCTCAAACGAGCCCGAGGCGGAGGGCCGCGCCGACAGCCGCGGCCCTCGAATTGACACCGAGCTTCGCGAGGATGTTGGAGGAGTGGGTGGTCACGGTGCGGCGGCTAATGAAGAGTTGGTCAGCGACCTCAAAGCTGTCGTGACCCGCCGCGAAGAGCCGCAACACCTCCAACTCCCGCGGCGTGAGCCCCGCGTTGGCCATAGGCTCGGTGTCGGGATCGCTGGCGGTCACCGGTCCAGCCACCTCGATGGCTTCGCCGAGCGCGATGCTCTCCTCCACGGAAGCGGCACGACCGATCATCCACGCGGTCGCGAACTCGGGCTCCCCCAGCGCTGCGGTCGCTTTGGCGATCTCCTGGAGACGACCGGCACGGGCCGCCGGCGGAAGGGGGGCGCCGACGGCTTCGCGCCACGCGTCCGCGCCACCGAGCAGGCGAGCGGCGCGCTCCGGCTGGCCTTGATCCAGGGCGACGCTGGCCAGCCCTTCCAGACACTCCACGACCCCACGCTGATCACCCATCTCGCGCCGAGGCGTCAACGCCTCACGGTAGCAGGAGACTGCCTGCTTGTCGTCTCCCTGCTGGTGAGCGAGACGAGCGAGGTCAACCAACGTGTAGCCAATCCCGAGCTTGTCACCCACGTCGCGGAACAGGCGCAAGCCCTCCTGGAAGCGCTGAGCAGCCTCAACGGCCTCACCCTGACCGGCGGCAAGCTGCCCGAGAATCCAGGATGAATAGGCCAACCCCGCTAAGTCGCCGAGGTCCCGACGCAGGTCGACCACCTCTTTGTGAAGCGCCCGGGACCGCTCATAATCCCCTTCGTCGCGGGCAACATTCCCGAGGTTGTGAAGCGAGAGCGTGATGCCACGGAGATCGCCGTGCTTGCGCCGGAGAGCGAGGGCTTCGCCGTGGAGTCGCCTGGCCTCCCGATACTCCCCGCGATTGCTCGCGACGAGGCCAAGTCCGTTCAGCGCGGCGGCGACGCCCTGTTCGTCGCCATGCTCTCGCCAGAGGTGGAGACTCGCCTCGTAGGCGGCCTGTGCCTCGGAATAGTCGTCCAGATCGAGAGCGAGGTTTCCCAGGTGATGGAGCGCTTTCGCCCGGGTTTGAGGCGGAGCGTCTTTCCCCATCTCAAGGGCGCGCTCTAGCGATTGTCGACCCTCCCGGAGATGCCCCCGGGGCGCCCAGAAGCGCCAGAGCGCGCTCGCCAAGCTCAGCCCAACCGTGGCATCACCCTCTGTTGAAGACCATTCCAGCGCGGCGCGCAGGTTGTCGTGGTCGGCCTCGAGTCGTGACAGCCAGGCAGCTTGGTGCGGGCCCGCAAGCTCGGCCTCCGCCCGCTCGGCCAGGTCCAGGAACCACGCCGCGTGCGCCGCCCGGATGCCTGGCTCCTCCCCGCTCTCTGCCAACCGCTCCAGGGCGTACTCCCGCACGGTTTCCAGCATGGAGAACCGGGACTCCCCGCTCCGCTCAGCCGATTGCAGCAGGCTGTCATCCACCAGCGCCGCGAGGAGGTCGAGAACAGGAGCGTCAAGCGAGGGAATCTCTGAGCCGCAGGTCAGGGGAGAGAGCCGCCATCGCTCCGCTCCTTGGACAACATCCTTCCCGCCGGCGCAGACCCATTCGGCTGCCTCCAGCGTCAAGCCGCCGGCGAAGACTGCCAGCCGCCGAAAGATGACCTGCTCCTCCCGGGTCAGCAGGTCGTGGCTCCAGGCGATGGTGTCACGGAGCGTACGTTGGCGTTCCGGCAGATCCCGGGGGCCCCCAGTCAACACCCGGAGGCGGTTGGTCAAGCGGGCGAGCAGCGCGTCCGGCGACAACACCTTCACCCGTGCCCCAGCCAGCTCGATGGCGAGCGGCAGCCCATCCAATCGACGGCAGATCTCGGCCACCACGGCGGCGTTGGCGGGTGTCACAACGAAGGCGGGGTCGACTCCCCTGGCCCGATCGACGAAGAGCCGGACCGCATCGTAGTCGAGCATGGGCGAGGCTTCCGCACCCCGCGGAGGCGGAAGGGTCAGCGGGGGCACAGGGCGCTCATGCTCGCCCCGTAGCCGAAGCCGGCTGCGACTGGTGGCCAGCACCTTCAACCCGGTGCAGGCGGTGAGCAGATCCGTGATCACGCCAGCACCGTCCACCAGCCGTTCCAGGCTATCCAGAACGAGAAGTTGGTGACGCTCCCGTAAGGCGTCCGTCAGCGCGATCAACGCCGGCCGGTGGATCTCCTCCCGCACGCCCAGCACATCGGCAATCGTCACCGGCAGCAGGGCGGGATCCGTCACGGTTGCGAGCGAGATGAACCGAACCCCGTCTCCAAAATCGTGACGAAGATCATTCGCCACCCGCAACGCGAGGCGCGTCTTGCCGATGCCACCGGGACCGGTCAGCGTCACGAGGCGGACGCCGTCCTGCCGCAGCAGCGAGCAGAGACTCGCCACCTCCGCCTCCCGCCCAACAAAGGGCGTAAGCGGACTGGGCAAGTTGTCAAGCGTCTCAAACGCGGCGGGCGCGACCACCATATTCATCCGACCTCGTGACAACCGCCGTCCTGCACCCTGTCCACGTTGATTGCCCGCGCGTCAAGCCCCTGCTCGGCATGCGACCGAACGCGGCTTGGGGGGCGGAGAGGCACCCGCACGGAGATCACGGCGCCGCAGTATAGCGAGCGAGGACTGAGGTTGGGGACCAGGTGGCGAAGAAACGCCGTGCCATCCCGGGCAGGTGATCAGTGCTTGCGGGGACGGAAGCCAGCCGCCGCGGCGTCCTCGGCGGTGGCGAAGCAGATTTCGGGAACGGTCCGGTCGTAGGAGGACTCGCCGGGAAGGTGATAGATTCTTGATGATGCGTTGCCCTTGACGGGATAGCCATCGGGGCAGGCGTCCGTGCCCGTCCCTGGGACCGAGTTGACCGGTCCGCCCGCTTCGCCGTCAGTCGACGCGGTGCTCCTCCCTCCAGAACCCTCCCGGTCACCACGTGGCGCCACGGCGGCATCGCTTGGGGCAGCAGCGCACGCGTCATCGGCAGCGGCTGAGGTGGTATCCGATGCGGCGCTGTCCGGTCCGGTCGGAAGACCGCTCGTTTCGTCGCCCTGAATAGACGAGGTTCCGAGGATCCCCTCCACTTGAGGATCGCCGGCCGGATCACTCACGGCAGGAATGCCGATGCCAGCGGTCACGGTATCGACGTCCGCGGCGGGAGTATGTGTTGGCGTAGCGGCACTGGGCTGGTCAGTCAGCGCCGGGGCGGCTCCGGACTCAGGTGCCGCGCCCGGTGGTGTGCCGGAGGCTGGCGACTCCGCGCTCGCGGAGATCTCCCCGTCACCACGATCAGTCGCGACGGTTTGGCTGGGCGCCGGCCCGGCGGAAGGGCGCAGGCGGCTCGCCTGCGCCTGGGCCGACCGGCGTTCGGTCCAAGCGATCACGATGGCCGTAGTCCAGGCCACCACGCTGAGGATGCGGCTGAGGTTCTTCATGGCCGGTCTACCCTCCCCATCGCTCGCGGCGGCGGGCCCTCGGTCCGATCAGAGGGGAACCTCAGCGAGCAGATCGATCGTGCCGGCCCGACCCGGGTCATCTGCACGCTCCCCAGGCCAACCCAGCGTTGTCCTGGGCAGGATACCGCCCTGCGTCTCTGCCTGCCTCCTGCCATGAATGGCGCGCGCCAAGCGCACGAGCTAACCCACACCAGGAGCGGTCACCGAGGGGCTGACCAGGAAGCGCCGCCGTCGTTGGTGCGATAGACGCCGCCTCCCTCGGCGACGAAGAGGACCCGGTTGGGATCGGACGGGGCAACGGCCAGCGCGAGGGCGGGAATGCCCGCCGGCCCAATCGACAGCCAGCTTGAGCCAGCATCGGTGCTCTTCGCGAGGCCGGACGAGGTCGCGGCGTAGATCGTCTGTGAATCAGCCCCGGAAACAGCGAGGCTCATCACGCCTCCGCTAGGCGGCGCCGTGAGCGACTCCCAGGTCGTGCCCCCGTCACGGGTGACGGCGATCCCGGACTCCGTTGCGGTGTAGAGGGCGGCATTGCCGCCAGCCAGGGGGATGTGCATGCCTGCACCGGGGGGCAATGACGGCAGCGGTTTCCAGGTGGTCCCCCCGTCCCCGGACGTGAACAGGCCCATGCCGGCCACCAGGGTGTAAAGGCGCAGCGGATCGTTGGGATCCTGGGCGAAGGCGTGGAGGTCGACCCCGGGAAGGTTGTGCTGCGCCGACTGCCAGGTCTGCCCGCCGTCGCGGCTGATCTGGAAGACATTGTGGCCGGCGGCGTAGAGGGTGGCCAGAGGTTGCCCGCCCCCGGCCAGGCTCATGGCGTCGGCGTTGCGGAGGGATCCGGGGTTCCAGGTGAATCCCCCATCCTGGCTCTCCTGGATCCCAGCGTGACTACCGAACAGGATGTGGTCGGCGTCATTCGGGTCGATGAGGAGCGAGTGCACGTCTGGGCTCTCGAGGGTCGCGATCGGCTGAGCTCCAGTGTCGTTTCCGTCGTCTCCTCGATTGAGGAACGCCAACAGCCACCAGGCGAGCAGGCCCACGGAAACAACGGCGGCAAAGGCGCCAAGCTCCACGCCCCACCGGGGCCAACGGGAACGCGGCTGGCTTCCCGAGCGCATGCCGGCCTTAGGCCGTGTCGAGCGTGCCTGGCCCGACCCGGTGCGGGTTGGCGTGGACTCGCTGGCTGACGCCGGGCTTGGCGTCGGCTGACGCTGTCGTGCCTTCGCCACTATGTCCTCCTGAGATAACGCCCTCCTCTGGAATCAGTCGCCTCATTCAAAAATACGAATGACGGGAAACAGGGTCAAGGCGCTGTGGGCAACACCCGGCCAAGCTGGGTCAACGCGGGCAAGCGAGGTGGCATTCTTGGCGAAACAGCCGTCTGGGTCGTCCTTTGCGATGAGGTTGGCGGTCCTGTGCCGTGCATTCTGGTGACCACGGGTCGGCTCAGTCGTGCTCCGCGTGGCGCGACCCCAGTCGAGGCTACTTGACGCCACGCGATCCGTATGGTTACTACCGCGTACTTCGCCGGAGAAGCCGACGCTCAAATGGAGATGGAGATGCGCGGACGCACGCCAGTCTGGGGAACGGGAATCTCGCGACGGACCCTGCTCAAGGGCACCGGGGCCGCGGCGCTTGCCGCGGCGATGGGTCCGCACCTGAATGTTCGGGCGACGACGTTCCAGACGCCGACGGTCAACATCAGCGGCACCGAGTTGAAGATCCTGCAGTGGAGCCACTTCGTACCCACCTATGACACCTGGTTCGACAACTTCGTGAAGGAGTGGGGCGCGGCCAACGGCGTGACGACGACGGTCGATCACATCAACACGGCCGACGTGCCGGCCGCGATCGCGGCCGAGATCAGCGCCGGCCAGGGCCACGACCTGCTGGAGCACATTGTGCCGGTGGCCCAGTACGGCCCGGCGATGCTGGACATGACCGACGTGGTCCAGGAGGTCACCAACCGGCACGGGCCGCAGCTCGACCTCGCCAAGCGCAACTCCTTCAACCCGACCACCAACACCTACTACGCCTTCAACCACGGCTACGCGCCGGATCCGGCCAACTTCCGCAAGAGCCTCTGGGAGCAAGCCGGCTTCCCGAATGGCCCGGCCACCTTCGACGAACTGCTTGAGGGCGGCGGCAAGATCATGAACGAGCAGGGCGTCCAGATGGGCATCGGGATGTCCAACGAGGTCGACTCCAACATGGCCGCCCAGGCCATGCTCTGGGCCTTCGGCGGCTCTGTGCAGGACGAGAACGAGAACGTCGTCATCAACAGCCCGGAGACGATCGCGGCTGTGGAGTACATGGCCCGGCTGTTTGAGGCGGCGATGACGCCGGAGGTCTTCGGCTGGAATGCCGCCTCCAACAACCAGCTCATGATTGCTGGCCAGGCCTCCTACATCCTGAACTCCATCTCCGCCTACCGGACCGCGCAGGGGGACCAGCCGGACGTCGCCAAGGACGTCTTCTTCGGTACCCCGCTGGTCGGGCCGGCGGGACAGGAGCGGGCGCTGGCCCACGGGCACGCGGTCTTCAACTACATGATCCCGAAGCACTCCAAGTTCCCTGACACGGCCAAGGAGTTCCTGTTCCACCTGGTGGCCAACTACGACCAGGCCGCGGATCAGAGCAAGCTCTACAACTTCCCCTCCTTCCCGAGCACGGTGCCGAACCTGACACAGGAGGGCGGGCCGCTCGACAACGACCCGTTCGGCTCCGAGCCGGCGAACAAGCTGGCCTCGCTGAAGACGGCCGAGCAGTGGACGACCAACCTCGGCTGGCCCGGTCCGGCGAACCCCGCCATCGGCGAGGTCTTCGGCAGCTTTATCCTGCCGAACATGATGGCCCGCACCGCGCGCGGCGAGATGTCGGCCGCGGACTCGGTGGCCCAGGCAGAGAAGGACACCCTGCCGATCTTCGAGAAGTGGCGAGCCGAAGGGCTCATTGGCGGCGGCCAGTAGACCAACGCGAGGGACGCCTGGCCCACGGTAGGCCAGGCGTCCCTCATCGATGGACGGGCGCGTGACCCGCCGGGCGTCATCCGGCACAACTCTGTTGTATTGTTTGCCCTAATACTCCTCTTCAGCCGGCGGGAGCCGGCATATCTGATTGACTCCGGGGTTGGTGCCCGGAATGGAGAGCATGCTGGTGACTCTTCCTGTACCCGTATCATCTGTGATGTTCGCATCATGGCCGTCGTAGAAACGCGAGGACTGGTCAAGCAGTTTGGCGAGGGCGCTGCCGCGGTGGACGGGATCGACCTGGCCAGCGCGGACGGCGAGTTTCTCGTCCTGCTTGGTCCGTCCGGCTGCGGCAAGACCACCCTGCTCCGCATGATCGGTGGCCTAGAACCGCCGACAGCTGGCGACGTGCTGATAGGAGGCCGGGTCGTGACGAACCTGCCGCCGCGGGCGCGGCAGATCGCGATGGTCTTCCAGAGCTACGCGCTCTACCCGCACATGAGCGTCGCCAACAACATCGCCTTTCCATTGAAAGCCGCCAAAGTCCCCAAAGCGGAGCAAGAGAAGAAGGTGGCGTGGGCTGCCGGGATCCTCGGAATCGAGGGGCTGCTGGACCGCCGTCCACGCCAACTCTCCGGCGGTCAGCGGCAGCGCGTGGCGCTGGCCCGGGCGCTGGTGCGCGAGCCGAACGTCTTCCTGCTGGACGAGCCGCTCTCCAACTTGGACGCGCAGCGCCGGGCCTCGGCCCGGGACGAGTTACAGGGCTTCCAGCGCCGCGTCGGCACGACGACGATCTACGTCACCCACGACCAGGTCGAGGCGATGGGCATGGGGGACAGGATCGCAGTGATCAACCAGGGTCGGATCCGCCAACTCGGCACTCCCCGGGAGATCTACGACGATCCGGCCGACACCTTCGTGGCCACATTCCTCGGCTCGCCGCCGATGAACCTGATCCCCCGCAACGGTCACCTGCTCGGGTTCCGACCGGAGCACGTTGCCCCGCGCCAGATGCTGGAAGGCGCGGGCGGTGACCTCGTCCCCATCCATTTCCTCGCCACGCGGGAGGAGTACCTGGGGGCGGAGCGACTGGTCTACGGCGAGGTCGAGGGGGCCAAGGCGGTCGCCCGCTTCCCGTCCACGGTCGACGTTCCGGCCGAGCCCGGCCGCGGGTACGAGTTCGCTGTCCTCGCCCGCGATCTCAAGCGCTTCGATGCGGCGACGGGGTTGCGGGTGGCGGGTCCGGCGTGAGCCGGGTTCTGGCGATCATCACGTCGATGTCGGAACGCGTGGGTGGCGCCTCTGAGGCCCGCCGATTGGGGCGTCAGGACGTATTGCTTTCCGTCAAGCAGAGACGAGCAGGGACCTAACTATGAGCACCATCGCCGCCACGCCTCCACCGGAGACCCGAGAGCGCCGCTACCTGCTGGACCGGGAGGGCGTTCTCGGCCCGCTCATGCTCCTGCCGGCGGTCGTCTACATCATTGCCCTGGTCGGCTTCCCGCTCGGCCTCGCGATCGCCTACAGCCTGAGCGACGTCACGATCGGTGACCAGGGTCTGGACTGGGTCGGATTCCGCAATTTTGTGGACGTGGCGAAGAATGGGACCTTCCAGAAGGCGCTGCGCAACACCTTTCTCTTCACCCTGGCCTCGCAGGTCTTGGTGCTGACCCTGGCGAATATCCTTGCCCTGGTCCTCTCCTCCGACTTCAAGGGCAAGCGCCTCGTCCGCTTCCTCATTCTGCTGCCCTGGACGACCCCGATTGCCCTCGGCGCGATCGGCTGGCTCTGGCTGCTGGACTCGGTCTACAGCCCGATCGACTGGGTGCTGCGGCAGGTCAATCTCCTCGGCCCGGGCACCATCTTTGGCCCTCGGGGGAACATGTACTGGACGGCGAAGGCGGACCTGGCCCAGCTCTCCGTGCTGCTGATCCACACCTGGCGGACGCTGCCCCTGGCAACGGTGATCCTGCTGGCCGGACTGACCGCGATCCCGCAGGACGTGAAGGATGCGGCAAACGTGGACGGCGCGGGCTTCTGGCGCCAGTTGATCTACATCCGCATCCCGCTCCTGCTGCCGATCATGGCGGTGGCGACGCTGTTCGGGATGGTCTTCACCTTCACGGACATGACCGTCGTCTACGTGCTGACCCGCGGCGGCCCGATCGACAACACCCAGGTCCTCGCGAGTTGGGCCTACTTCAAGGGGATCGAAGGCGGCAACCTGGCCCAGGGAGCGGCGATCGCGATGTTCCTCTTTCCAGTCCTGGTCGGGGTCGCGGTACTGATGCTGCGGATGGCGCGACGAACGGAGACAACCTGAGATGGCTGGGACCGGAACCGCCCTGGTCGGCGTCAAGCGTGCCGGGGCACGGGGAATCATCTACGCGCTGGCGACCTTCTTCGCCCTCTTCGCGGCGCTCCCCTTTGCCTGGATGATCATCACCGTCTTCAAGCAGAATACGGACCTCTACACCCGAACCAACAACCCCTTCCTCTTCAACGAGCCGCCGACGCTCGGAAACATTGATCTCCTCGTGACCCAGACCAAATACCTGACCTTCGTCGGCAACACCTTGCTGGTGGCAGCGGCTGTGGTCCTGATCACGGTGGTGGCGACCGTGCCGGCGGCCTACAGCCTGACCCGGCTGGCAGGCCGCTGGGGCGAGAGTTTGG
The DNA here is from genome assembly GCA_016781925.1 of Sphaerobacteraceae bacterium. GTDB lineage: Bacteria > Chloroflexota > Chloroflexia > Thermomicrobiales > UBA6265 > LC2-1. Next base: position 9,142 of record JADDPH010000090.1, read on the forward strand.
GGATCGGCATCTTTCTGGTCTACCTGGTGCCGCCGACGCTGCTCTTCATCCCGCTGTCGCGGATCGTCGCCGACGTGGGACTCAACAACTCGCGCTGGTCGATGGTGCTGGTCTACCCGACCTTCACGATCCCCTTCTGCACCTGGCTGCTGATGGGCTTCTTTAAGTCGATCCCCTGGGACATCGAAGAGCAGGCGATGATCGACGGTTACAGCCGCCTGGGGGCGATCTGGCGGACAGTCATCCCGATCTCGGTTCCGGGGATCCTGACGGTGGTGGTCTTCGCCTTCGCGCTGACGCTGCACGAGTTCGTCTACGCGCTGGCCTTCGTCTCCTCCTCGGCGGGCAAGACGATCAGCGTCGGGGTGACGACGGAGTTGATCCGCGGCGATGTCTTCTTCTGGCAGGCGCTGATGGCCGCCGCGGTGATCGTCGCCATCCCGATCGCCCTGCTCTACAACCTCTTCCTGGACCGCTTCATCGCGGGCTTCACGCTGGGCGCCGTGAAGGGCTAGCCAGGGCCGGCAATCAAGACTCAACTGCCTGGTGAAGGGGAGGGCACGGTGCTCCCCTGCTTCGGCGTAGCATTGGACCGAAGTGCCACCAGGAGACACTATGTTAATGCTAACTTGACCGGATATATGGCGTCCCCACTTTCCATGTCCGCTAGAGTCGATTGCCACTAGCGAGCGCCCGGTAGAGGGTGTCTGCTCAGTGCGCCTGCCTTGTACCGCAGGCGTGACTAGGCATCGTTGCTACACCAGGGTGGCGACAGGCGACGTACAAGATTTGGGACAAACCGGGACAACGTGTCCCGGCTGAAATGGGACGCTGCTCCGGCGACAACGGGACTCAGTGACTCGTAGAGTTGAGGCAACGAGCAGATAGCAGAAAGGAGCTTGTGAATGTCTTCGAACTTGATGCGGTGGGGCGGTCCGGCACTGATCCTGGGCGGATTGCTCTGGGGCCTTACCTACCTCACTGAACTCGTCATCGGCGCGACGGCCGGGGAGGCAGCGTATAACAGAGCCGACCCGAGCGCGTCGGTTCTGGAATGGTTCTGGCCCGCCTTGTTTATGGGGGCGATTTTCTTCCTCGGCATCGGTCTGCTGGGCGTATGGGTCCGACTGGAGGGGCGCTCGCGAATTCTGGGGACCTTGGGAGCGTTCCTGGCGTGCGTCGCAATCGTTGCAGCCTCGATCAATCTCGTGCTGTTGACCGGTGTTACCGGTAAGCCCACGGCCTCCGATGGGCTTGGCTTCGCTGGCGTCCTGGGCGTCCTGATCGGCGCGACCCTGCTGGGTATCGCGACCCTCCGCGTCAAAGTATTGCCGCGATGGGCGCGCTTCGTCCTGACGTTCCTCTTCTTCGCGTTCGTCCCAGCGATCATCGTAACCATCCCGCTCGAAGGTGTTGTTCCAGATTACGTGATCGCGGATCTGCCATTCCCCGTTGTCGGCGCTGTGCTGGCTTCGGTCGGATATACGATGCTCTTGGAAAGGACGAGCGCAGTCGGTCGCCCGGCACCGATGGCGGGGTGACCTGCGGGTTGCTGGTCAGGAGCCCAACAGCGCTTCTCGCGGTAG
>JADDPH010000009.1 GCA_016781925.1 Sphaerobacteraceae bacterium
CGGACAGGGAGGTCGCGCGGCCAACCGACCGGATCTTGCACCTCACCGACTCCCTGAATCGGACGGGGAGCGACACGCCTGCTCAAATCCGTAGCTTCCCGGATGTGCAGGCCGCTGCCCGCGTCCATGATGACGTGGAGGTGGCCACGGATCAATCATCGTGGAGCGGACGATCGGGGAGATTGGGTGATGGACGACGCAGGCCGGAACCCGGACGGCGTAGGTTCGGCACGTGCCCGGAGCCAACCTCGGGAACGTGCACAGACGGGTGGTCCTCACCCCCACTCCGGCAAGAGAACCCGCCGGACCACTCGCCGCGTAATCATCGGCACCACCTTGGCACTCCTACTTGTCGCCGGAACCCTGGTGGGCAATGCTCTGAATGAGGCGGGCTGCGGCCATGGCCGCGAGGCGGTCATCGCTCAACTCGTTCCCCTCGGCGGAGCCCGGGCAACCTTCTCCGAGGACAACTTCAAAGATCTCTGCCACGCGGGATACACGACGACGGCTGCACCCGCCGACATCTTTGCCCACCACGGCGCCCAACTCACAGCGCAAGGCTGGACGGTAACGCAGTCGGACCCGACAACGTTTCCGCCCTATCTCGAAGCCCGGCGCGACGATCTCAGCGTCTACGTCTCGGTCGACCGCGTCGACGGCGAGAACCTCGTGCAACTGCTCGCGTCCCGTCTTGGATGACGGGCAGTCTCCGTAGAAGCCCGCTGAGCTGGTCCCACGGCTGGGGTAACTTCCAGCCCTTAGGCCCAATCGCCGCCATCAGGTCTCGTGATCGCTTCGGTCAAAACCGTGCTGCCTTGGCTGGCGGCAACGAGCCGAAGAGGGAGCAGGATGCCTCCGCTACCCCGGCGGCGCTTGTCCCGGCGGATTCGGCGTGGGGGAGCACAACGCCGCCGCAAGGTCCTGCGAGAGGGGGTCGTTCGACGCGCTCAGGGCGGCGGCGAGGGCGCCCCCGATCCTGGCATCGGCCTGAACCAATGCCGCCATGGCCTCGGTCCCCATCGCCCCTTCCCGCGCGGCACGGATGTCCGCCGCGTTCTCCGGCTCATCGTCGATGGCTAGCCAGGCCCCCAGCGTTTCCGGCAACCCCTCCAGGTGGAGTGTCCAGGTTTCACCCACGACCTCGACCTCACCGGACTCCGTGACCGCCTCGACGTCCACCTCGTCCGCTGCGATCAGCGACGCGAACGCGTCCCGGAGCACGCTGGTCAAAGTAGCGGTGTCCACATACATCCCATTCTCGTGCAGGTCCTGGCACCTAGCCCCTCACCCGGCCCGGTCCCCACCAGCGCTGAGGGACTGGACGGAGCCTGTCGAGAAGCGGCGGACCGGACCGGCAAGAGCCATCAGACCCGCACGATCTGGTCTTCAAGGCGCTTCGAGCGCTTGGTGATGACCTCCGGCGCCTTGGCGCCAACGACCACCGTATCGTCGTGGCGGAAGCCGCCCACTCCGTAAAGGTAGATACCAGGCTCCGAGGAGTAGACCTCGCGCTCCATGAACGGGCGGTGGAGAAATGGCATGTCCTCCGGGAACTCGTGCCCCGCGATGCCCATCCCATGCCCCGTGCGGTGCATGATGTTGTCGCCAAAGCCCGCCTTCTCGATGGCCCACTGTGCCGCCGCGTCGGCACTCGACACCGGATTGCCGGCAACCATCTGCTCGGCGGCCGCCTCGCACGCCTCCGTCGCCACCTCGAACGCCTTGCGCTGCAGGTCACTCTTCGGCTCCCCAACGAAGAGGGTCCGCTCGTTCTCGACCACCAGGCCGTTGAGGCGGCAGATGATGATGTTGACGACACCGTCGCCCTTTTCGAACCGCTGGCCGCAGGTTGCCCCGGTCCCGTGGGGCGCGGCGGAGGCGGGGCCGGAGAGGGAGAAGAGGCGAACCTCGAGCCGGTCATCCGGGTACCGGCGCGCCCCTTCCTCGGCAACCAGCCGCGCGATCTGGAGGTCGAACGCCGTCACCACCTCGCCCGGCTTGAGCAACTCCATGTACCGGTCCTGGCCGAAGTCGGTCAGCTCGGCGCAGCGCCGCATGATCTCCAACTCGGCCGGATACTTGACCTGGCGCATCTCGACCAGGTAGCGGGTCACGTCGACAAAGTCGAACCCCGGCTCGACCGACTTCAGCGCGGTCAGTCCACCACCCTCGACGCCCAGCTTGCCGCGGGAGATCCCGCGCTCGCGCAGCTTGGTGGCTAGCAGCAGTGCCCACTGATCGCGGGTGTAGGTACGGTTGCACATCCGCGGGTGCTCGACGTAGATGGCGTGGTCACGGATGAACAGCGTCCCCCGCTCCTCAGCCATCCGGAGATGGTTGGTCGAGAGCTCGTTCATGACCAGGAACGGGTCGCCCTCGCGCGGGATGACCGCCGCGACCGGCCGCTCCCACGGGGCGACGTCGAGGTGGAATCCCGACACCATGTAGAAGTTCTCGGGCGTGGTGACGACCAGCGCGTGAAGTTCGTTCTCGCCCAGATAGGTCCGGATGCGCTTCGCCCGGTCGGCGAACACCTCTTGCGGCACAAACGGCACGGTTCCTCCCCCTCCCTTATCGCTTCAACCGCGGGTCCAGCGTGTCCCGCAGCCAATCTCCGGTGGCGTTGACGGCCAGGGCCACCAGCGCCAACGCGAGGCCCGGAAAGGTGATCAGCCACCAGGCCGCGAAGATGTAGTCGAGCCCTTCGCTGACCATGCTGCCCCAGGCCGGGGTCGGCGGCTGGACGCCGAACCCGAGGAAGCTGATGCTCGCCTCCGCGATGATGAACCGCGCCACCTGCAGCGTTCCGATCACGATCAGCGGCGTCACGATGTTCGGGAACAGGTGGCGCGCCAGGATCCGGGCGTGCGAACAGCCGACGAGCGTCGCCGCTTGGACGAACTCCCGCTCGCGCGTCACCAGGATCTCCCCCCGGGCGATGCGCGCGTACTCCACCCAGCCGACGATGACCAGGGTGATGATGATGTTCTGCAGCCCAAGACCAATGATCGCGTTGATCGTCAGCGCCAGCAGGATGAACGGGAACGAGAGCTGGACGTCGGCCAGGCGCATCAGGACCAGATCCAGCCAGCCCCCGAAGTACCCGGCCAGCATCCCGATCGGAACGCCGATCACCGCGGACAGGAAGACCGCCACGAAGCCGACCGTCAGCGAGACACGCGCCCCAAGCAGCATCCGGTCGAAGACGTCCCGGCCGAGTTGATCGGTGCCGAGGAGGTGGTCGGCCGTCAGCGGCGGCTTGAGGCGGGCCCGGAAATCGGGGTTGTTGACCGTATCGGGCACCAACAGCGGCGCCAGCACCGCTGCGAGGATGACGACGGTTAGGAAGGTGACCGCCACTAGCGCCCACCGGTCCCGGATCAGCGCCCGTGCCGCGTGACGCTGCGTCGAGGGCGCGGCCCGGGGAACCGCCACTGCCAGGCTGCTCATGATTGACGAACTTGTGGGTTCACCCGCCCGTAGGCCAGGTCAGTGAGCAGGTTGGCGAGGGTGTACATCACTGCGAAGAGCACGACTGCCGCCATCACGACCGCGAAGTCCCGGTTCAGCAGCGCCTGCACCGTCACCCACCCGATCCCCGGCCAGGCGAAGACCTGTTCGACGATGACGGCGCCCTCTAGCAGCCGCCCGATCTCCAGCCCCGTCATCGTGATCAGGGGGATGCTGGCGTTCTTGAACGCATGCCCCCAGACCACGCTGCGGCCGGCCAGGCCCTTCGCCTGCGCAGTCCGGATGTAGTCCTGGTTGAGGACGTCGAGCATCGTCGAGCGGGCCAGACGGGCATAGCGCGCGGTGCTGAATGCTGCCAGCGTGATGGCCGGCATGACCATGTGCTGCACCCCGCCGCGACCGCTGGTCGGCAGCCAACCGAGCCGGACGGCGAAGAGCAGCATCAGGAGCAAGCCGAGCCAGAAGCCGGGGATCGCCTGCCCGGCCACGGCGATCAGGCTCGCGACCTTGTCCCAGACCGAACCGTGCCGGGTTGCCGCCAGGACACCGAGCGGCACGCCGATCGCCAGCGACAGCACGAGCGCGACGACGCCAAGCTGGACCGTGGCTGGCAGCCGCTCGACCACGACCTCCGTCGCCGGGCGCTGCTCCCGGGTCGAGTTCCCGAAGTCGCCCTGGACCGCGTCCCCCATGAACCGGCCGTACTGAACGACCAGTGGGTCATTGAACCCCAGCCGCTCCCGGATCTCGTCGATATCCTTGCGGGACGTGTCCATGGGGGCGAACAGGAGCACCGGGTCACCCGAGAGGCGCACCATGAAGAAGACGGCCGTGACCGCGAGCACGACCACGACCGCCCCAGATGCGAGCCGGCTGGCTACAAAGCGTCCCATCGTCTGGACGACCCGCCCCCGTTACGCGCCCCGCTACCCGGTCCGTGGCTTGGCCTCGCCCATCCAGACGAACTCGTCCGGCCGCGGCTTCCAATCCACCTTGTTGGAGACACCGTAGATGTCGTGCTGCTGCCAGAGGAAGAGCCAGCCTGCGTCGTCATAGACCATCTGCTGGATCTCGTTCCACATTTGCCGGCGCGCCTCCGGATCGATCGTCTTCGACGCCTCCGCGATCCTGGCTTCGACATCCGGGTTGGTGTAGCTGCTGTAGGTGGAGTCGCCGACGAAAAGGAAAGCCAGGGTCCCATACGCTTCGAGCGACGGCCCCCAACCCAGGTAGAACATGTCGCCGGTGCGGCGATTGACGATCTTGTCGAGGTGGGTGCCCCACTCGTTGTACTGGACCTGGACGTTGATCCCGATCGCCCCGAGGGAGGCGGCGATCGCCTGGGCCGCATCCGAGTCCATCGGGTACCGCCCCTGCGGCGCGTCCATGACGATCTCAAGCTGACCGGGCTCGTAGCCGGCTTCCTTGAGCAGGGCCTGCGCCTTCTCCGGGTCGTAGGCGTACGGCTTGATCTCCGGGTTGACGTCCGGGTTCAGTTGGGAAAGCGGACCGGCCATCCGCGTGGCCTGGCCTTGGAAGACGCCCTCGATGATGGCGTCCACGTCCACCCCGTAGTTGATCGCCTGGCGGATCCGGACATCTTTGAGGACGCTGTCCTCCCGGTTATTGACCAGCCCCACGTAGTTGATCCGCGACGATGGGATCGCCTCGATCCGGGCCACGCCGCTGTTGTTGACCGTCTCGATGGAGTCAACCGGGACGTCCTTGACGATCTCGATCTCCTCAGCCAGCAACGCCGAGAGGCGGGAGCTGAACTCTGGGATGAACCGGAACTCGACCCGGTCGACCTGGACAGGGTTCCGCCAGTAGTCGGGGTTGCGCTCGACCACGAGGCGCTCGCCGCGCTTCCACTCGACAAACTTGAACGGACCGGTGCCGATGGGCTGCTCGGCCATCTTCTGGGCGCCGGCTTCCTGCAAATACTGCGGGTCGATCGGATGGACCTCCCGCAGGCGCTGATCCATGATCGGGAACGGCTCGGCCGTCTTGATCCGCAGTGTCTGCGGATCGACCACCGTCACCTCCTGCATGACCTCCCAGCGCTCAAGGTAGTGGCTCTCGTTGGCCGGGTCCTTGGCCCAGTCGATCGCTGCCTTGAAGGCGGAGGCGTCGAGGACGCGCCCGTTATGGAACCTGATGTCCGGCTTGACGAGCTTCAGTTCCCAGGTCAGTTCGTCAACATTCGACAGCGTCGTCAGCCAGGGCCCGATCCGGTATTCCTCCGCAGGATCGTAGAGGAGAGCCGAGTCGGTGATGTGCTCAATCTGAACGCCAGTGATCCAATCGACGATGGCGTTGGGCATCAGCGTCCGGGGATCCGTTCCGAGCGCGATCGCCACCTTAGCCAGCCGTTGCTCCTGCGCCCCGACCGGGCGGATGCCGGCCAGGCCGAGCGGACGCGACCCGCTTGCGACGGCGGCCGCCGAGCCGAGTCCGATGCCCTTGAGCAAGGAACGGCGGGAAAGCCCGGGGAACTTCGTAGCCATGTCGCCTCCTTAGAGATGAACTGCCTGGACATGGTGGACCGTCTGGGGCAGCAGCGTACCGCCCGTTCCTCGTGCCGTCAACGCCCATCGAACCGCTGCGTTCGTCGCTGGCCACCCCGCCAATCCCACTGGCAGCTATATCGGTGTCTCCAACAGGGCCGTTGGCTGACCGGCACCACTTACGCCCGAGACCCCGGGGCGATCCCGCGAACAGCGGTCTCGATCCGGTAGACACTTGTATGGGCGGTCAGGAAGAGCGTGGAAAAATCAGGACCGCCGAAGGTGAGGTTGGCCGGGTACTCCGCCGGGATTGCCAGGATGCCGAGCAGACGGCCATCCGGTTCCACGACCCAGACCCCGCCCGGGCCGGTGGACCAGAGACGCCCATCCTCATCGACCTTCATCCCATCGGGTGGACCCGAGCGCCCGTGCCCACGCATGTCGACGAAAAGGGTGCCGTCTTCCAAGGTGCCCGCCGGCAGCACACGGAAGCGGCGGACGACCAACTCCTGGGAGTCGCCGATGTAGAGGAAGGACTCGTCGGGAGAGAACGCGAGGCCGTTGGGCTGGCTGAACGAGGCGTCAAGGAGCGTCAGCGTTCCATCCGCGTCCAGACGATAGACGCCTTGGTGCGGCAACTCTTGCTCCACCTCCAGGCCGGTGGCGCGGGAGTCGCGGATGCCGTAGGTCGGGTCGGTAAAGTAGATCGCCCCGCTCGAATGGACCACGACATCGTTGGGGCTGTTGAGCTTCTTCCCGTCGAAGCGGTCGACCAGCGTCGTCTCGGTTCCGCCATAGGGGGCGCGGCTGATCTGCCGCCCCGAGTGCTCGCAGGCCAGCACGTTGCCGTCCCGATCCAGCGTCAATCCATTGCTGTTCCGGCTCGGCGCCCGATAGACCTCTGCATCAGCCATTCCCGGCCGCCAGCGGTGGATACGGTTGTTGGGGATGTCGCTGAAGAGCAGGCAGTCGTCGGCAGGCACCCAAACCGGTCCCTCGGTGAAGGAGAACCTGGTGCAAACCCTGGTGGCCTCCGCCTCCCTGAGCAGGGTAGATAGCCCCTCATCTCGCTGGATGGGCATGGTTCCTCGAACTCTCATTCAACTCGTCGGCCGATACGACTGACACCAGCCACGCCCATCATCGCACGATGCATTTCAGAACGGGACAGTGTGACGACGGGCGCATGTCAAAGAAATGGGGGATCTCCCCGACCCCGCCTCTCCCATTGGTTCACCGGAGATGCCGGGCAGGAGCGCGATTACAGCCCGTCTTCTTCCGCCGGAATCGCGGCAGCCTGGGCTGCCAGCGGGCCGTTCGCCAGGGCCAGCACGTCCGCTAGCATCCCAGCAGCCGTCACCGCCGCGCCGGCACCAGGACCGGAGACGGTGAGCGGGTAGGCGTCGTAGCGGCGGGTGCGGATCGAGACGACATTCTCTGGCCCCTGGAGCGCACCCAGCACCCCGGTTGCCGGAATCGCTCGCACGCCGACGGCCAACGGACCTTCCGGCGTCACCGTGGCGACGTACTTGAGGGAGCCGCCCTCCGCCTTCGCCGCCGTCGCCCGCTCCGCCATCGCCGCGTCCAGGTCGCCGACCTTCTCCAGGAAGGTCTCGACCGACACGCCCCGCAGATCCTCCGGCACCAGGCTCTCGACCGCGATCTCGGACAGGTCCGCCTGCCGCCCCATGGTGCGGGCCAGGATCAGCGCCTTGCGGGCCACGTCCAGCCCGCTCAGGTCGTCGCGGGGGTCCGGCTCTGTGTAGCCGCGCTCCTTCGCGGATCGCACCGCCGTCGAGAACGGCTGCCCCGCGGCCACGTCGGAGAAGATCGCGCCGAGGGTGCCAGAGAGGGCTCCCTGAATCTCCAGCACCTCGTCGACCGTGTCCAGCAGCCCCCGCAGCGTGGACATCACCGGCAGGCCGGCGCTACACGTCGCCTCGTAGCGCAGCCAGCCGGTCGGGCCGGCCGCGCCCCAGAGGGCCGCCGTCGTCGGATTTTCCGCCGGCATGGCCAGGGGCGCCTTATTGGAGAGCACCACGCCGGCGCCCACCTCCAGCGCCCGCAGATCGAGCGATGCCGTCTCCTCGCCGGCCCCCGCGTCTAAGAGAACCGCCGGGCCCGCCACCGCGATCCGCTCCAGTGCCTCCTCCGGCGGCACGATCTCAGAATCGGCGCCTGCCAGATCGGCAAAAGGCCGCCCGCTACGCCGCCCCTCGACCGCGGCCCGCAGGATCCCATCCGGTAGCGCTCCGCCCTCACGTCCAACCAGCGCCCCGCGCCGTCCGACCAGGGCCCCGATCTCGATGGTCAGCCCGAGGCCCCGCCATCGCTCCCGGTTGGCGAGCACCTGCTCGACGACCGCACCACCGACGGTGCCGATCCCGACCTGGACCAGGGTGATACGTCTCACCGGGAAAGCACCCTTTGCACTCAGCGGATCATCCACGTCCGCCGCGGAAAGCCGGGTATTGTTGCATTGGCGGTCCGGCGGTCGTGATATACCGAATTGCACAACAGTTCAGGGTCTGAAGTCGGTGCCTTGCGCGCTGCTTCGCACCCCGTTCCCAACCGCCAGGCGGGCATTGAGTCTCACCTACCAGAGTCTCACTCTAGCACGCATGCCAGCCTGCCGATCTCGATCACGGTCCCACCATCGCGGGCTCCCGTCGCGATGACTCCATTGGATTGGTCGGCTGCGCCGGGTGGAGCACCTGGAGAGGGTCGTACCAGATTGGCATCCTCATGCCGAGGAGATCCTTCGCCCGGACGGGGTTGGTGGCGTACGGGGTGTCCAGATTGGTCGTGTCGATGGGCAGGCTCACCGCGCCTGCCTCCGCCCCGTGGATGAGGGCGTCGAAGCGCGGCTGATCCTCCGTACCGGGTCCGAAGATGCCGCTCCAGCCCATGGCTCCTTCCTTACTGGCCCCGATGCCGTTGGCGAAGGCGACGTAGGTGTTATTCTCACGCGCCCGTTCTCTCCAGAGGTGGAAGTGGTCCGCCGTCGGCCCGACCGGCACGTGCGGCAGATGGGGAATGACCGTCGCACCCCAGGGCATAACGGCCGGCCCGGTCACCAGGGAGGGGCAAGCGATGAGGTCTGCGCCGTCGATCGCCAGGGATCGCGCCGCTTCCGGGAAGACCGCGTCGTAACCGATCAGGAGCCCGATCCGCCCGACAGGAGTGTCAAAGGTCGGCAGGCCGCCGTCGCCAGGTGTCGCCCAGGCCTTGTCATCCGCCGTGAGGTGGATCTTCCGATAGACGCCCACGACACCCTCCGGCGAGACGAGCACGGCACTGTTGTACAACCGATCTCCGTCCCGTTCCGCCAGCCCCGCCACCACCAGGGTGCTGCTTCGCGCGGCAATCTCCCGCAGCCGCTCGGTCGCCGGGCCCGGCACCGCCTCCGCCACGCTCTCGACCGTCGCCATGTCCATGATCGGTCCGCAGACCGCCAGTTCCGGAAAGACGAGCAGATCACTCCCTGCCGCCTCCGGACCCGCGGCAAGCGTTGCGATCCGGTCCAAGTTGCCCACGACATCGCCGGCGGTCGGAGCCATCTGGACCACCGACGCCCGGCTCAACCGACCCTCCGGAAGTGGTCGCAGCTCGTAGAGCCCGTGGAACGTATGCCCGTTCCAGAGGTAGGTGTGGAGCGTCATGTTGCCGTAGGCATCCGGCCGCCGGTCGGCCAGCTTGTCCTCCGTCCGCCCCGGCTGCAGCCGCTTGTCGCGGGCGCGGCGCACGTCCACCACCCCGTAGACGACACCGTCACCCACGTCCAGGAAATCCTGAACCGCGCCGTCGGGGTCGATAACGCAGGAGCCACCGGAGAACTGGACTCCTCTCTCAAGGCCGTAGCGGTTCGCCGCGATCAGGTAGACCCCGCTCTCGAAGGCGCGGGCCATCCAGGAGGGTGATGGACTCTTCTCCGAGAGCCAGTTGGTCGGGAAGCAGATCACGTCGGCGCCGCGCAGCGCAGGGATGCGCGTCGTCTCGGGGTAGACCGCGTCCATGCAGATCGTGATTGCGATGCGCCCGAGGGGCGTGTCGAAGACCGGGAGCCCGAGGTCGCCGTCCTTTGCCCACTTCGGTTCGGAGATGTAGCTGTGGGTCTTGCGGTAGACCCCCTCCACGCCGTCCGGTCCGACGAGAGCGGCGGTGTTGTAGTAGATGCCGGTCTCCGGCGCCACCTCCGCCAGTCCGACCACGATGTAGCATCCATACCGCGCTGCCAGTTCCCCGAACCGCTCCGTTGTCGGCCCAGGGACGGGTTCGACATAGGGCGCGATCTCTGTCCGGCTGCCCCAACAATAGGCCGTCGTCGCCATCTCTGTCTGGACAATCAGCTTCGCCCCCGCTCGCGCCGCCTCCTCCGTCAACCGGAGCAAGGTAGCAATGTTCTCGTCCTTGGCGAAGAGGGTCGGGTCTGTCTGGATCGCGGCCACCCGATAGGGGGAGATAGGGGAACCGGCGGTCGTGTCACCGCGACCTTCTGCCACGCGACTTGATCCGTTCATGCGTCGCGATCCTCCTTATCCGGTGCCTGACTCCGGTCGACCTCGTGCAAGATGATGCTGCCGCCTCGCCGGGTGGCCAA